>JAFXWT010000043.1 GCA_017542695.1 Clostridia bacterium | reverse complement strand
CGATCGCCGATTATTTCAGCGTAGAGGAAATAAAAACGGACGTGACGCCGTGGATGAAAAACTCCGCCGTCACCTCGCGCGGATATATGCTCGGATACAACGATCTGAAGGATCCGTCCGTACCGGGCGCTTTCCGGCTGCTTGCAAAGATCGCCGACGGGTTTATGAAAATGCAGATCGTGAAAATAGAATTCAGGGAGGCGTGATGATGGGACTGTTCAAAAAATACATGAATCAGACGAGAAAGCCGGAGGGGTTCCTCGGCCAAGTGATGCTCGGGGGCATGAACGGCGGGCACGCGAAGCTCGCCGACTGGGGGATGTCGCACCTCGATATCGCCTCGCCGTCGAATATCGCCGAGCTCGGCTGCGGCGGCGGAAGGAATGCGGGCGTGCTGCTCAAAAGATATCCGTCCTCCAAAGTTACGGCGCTTGATTATTCCGCTCTTTCCGTGGAAAAGGCGAAGGACTACAACAAGGATATGATCGCGTCGGGCAGATGCAAAGTCGTTCAGGGAAACGTCGCAGAGCTGCCGTTTGCGGAAAGTGAATTCGATCTTGCCACGGCGTTTGAGACCGTCTATTTCTGGCCCGGTATAGAGAAATGCTTCGCCGAGGTGTGCCGCATTCTGAAAGACGGCGGGACGTTCCTCATTTGCAACGAATCCGACGGAACGGACGAAACGAGCCTCAAATTCGAGAAGATCATCGACGGGATGAAATGCTATACCGCAGAACGGCTTGAAAACGCGCTGAAAGCGGCGGGGTTTGCGCAGGTCAGCGCCGTTCACCATCCGAAAAATCCGTGGATCACGGTGATCGCAAAGAAATAACAGGTATTACGGGGCATAAAAGCCCTTAAATTTAAGGGCAGGAGTTAGCAAATGCTAACAAGGAGGAACTATGTATATCGAAGTAAAAGACGCAAAGAAGCAGTACGGCGAAGGAGAGGCGGCGGTATATGCGCTGGACGGCGTGGATCTGTCGCTTGAAAAAGGAAAGATTTGCGTGATCCTCGGGCCGTCGGGGTCGGGCAAAAGCACGCTTCTCAATATGATCGGCGGGCTTGACAGCCTCGATTCCGGGGAGATCGTGATCGACGGACAGAATATCACCAAGCTTTCGAAGAAGGCGCTGACCGCGTACCTCAAGCAGAGCGTGGGATTCATCTTTCAGTTCTACAATCTCATCCCCGACCTCACGGTCGAGGAAAACGTGCAGGTGGTGGCGGAGATAGCGGATAAGCCGCTCGATATGGACGAGATCCTTTCGGCGCTGGATATCGAAAAATACCGTTACCGATTCCCGCGGGAGCTGTCGGGCGGTCAGCAGCAGCGCGTCGCCATAGCCCGCGCGATGGTGAAAAATCCGAAGCTGCTCCTCTGCGACGAGCTGACCGGCGCCCTCGATACGAAGTCCTCCCGTTCGGTACTGAGATTCATTGAGAAGATCAACCGGGAGTACGGCACGACCACGCTGATCATCACCCACAACGAGGCAATAGCGGAGATGTCGGACGTCGTGGTGCGCATCAAAGACGGCAGGGTCGATTCCGTAACGGAAAACGCGTCGAAGAAGACGGCGGACGAAATAGAGCTGTGAGGCGTCGGTATGAAATTGAATAAGCGCTATACGCGCAGTATCAAAGCGAATCTGCCTTTTTACGTCTCGGCGTCGGTCCTCACGATGGTGACGCTTCTGATGTTCTATCTTTTCTACATTGCCGGGACGGGCATCAACCGCTACGGCGACGAATTCTTCGAAAAAAACAAGCGCGAGGACGCGACCTTCACGACGTATAAGGAGATCCCGGACGAAGCGATCAAAAAGCTTGAAAACAAATACTCCGTTACGCTTGAAAAGGAGCGTTTTGCCGGCGTTGATGAGGGAGAGTATCGCGTACGCGTTTTCCGTCCGAACGAAAAGATCGACCTTTACGAAATACAGGACGGGCGTGACCTCGAGTCGGACGGCGAGATCCTCGTTTCCGCCGGTTATGCGGTCGAAAACAGCGTCAAGCCGGGCGACGCGATCAGGATCAAGGGCAAAGATTACACCGTCGCGGGCACGTTCTTACGCCCGGATTACCTCTATATGGTAGAGAACGTGTCGGACGACTATAAAAACGTGACGACGTTTTTCCTCTGCTGTATGACCCCCGCCGAGTTTGAAGCGCAGTTCGGGGGCGGCAGTATAAACAACAAGGTGATCTACACCGAAAAGACCGACGAGGCGGCGTTCCGCCGGGCGGTAAACGAGGACTATTTCATGTCCTCGTACCTGTCCGCCGACGGAAACATGCGTATCACCTTCGTGCACGAGCAGGCGGATATGTTCATCATGTCCTCGTGGTTCATCCTCGTCAT
>JAFXWT010000371.1 GCA_017542695.1 Clostridia bacterium | reverse complement strand
TCCGAGCTCGGAGTACCTAAAATCCGGGATATATGGGGCGTGGAACACGACGTGGGTGACGTCGAAATGATCCTCACCAAGAGTATGTTCAAGGGCTTCGGATGGATGACCGAGAATGGTCTGACATGGGCGCAGTATCTGGAACGCTGCCGTAAGTATGACCACGCGCTGTATATTTCGGGGCAGGACAAAGCCGAACGGCAGGATACGACCGAGCTGAACTATCAGTTCCTCAACACACTCGCGCTTACCGAAGACGAATTCCGCCCGAAGGATCTGCCTCTCGGATGGGACGTCTCTCCCGCAAGCGATCCGCGAAACTGGCTGACCAAGACTACCGAGACCGCCTTTTACGACCTTGTCGCAAACGACGGGGCGCGGATGGCGTATTTTCTGCGCGATCTTGATAACGACGAGCTTGAGATCACCGACCGCCGCCGTCAGCGCGCGGAGGTCATAAAGAAGAATCCGCTTTTTATAGAAGAATCCGTATTTGCAAAAGAACTCTCCGACAACGCGGAGAGCATCCGGAAGAAATATTCGCTCGGGCAGTTGCTTGTCACGGGCGACAACCGGTATTTGTCCGACGACCTGATCCGGCTCCTTGCGTATATCGTCAAAACCTCCGTCGGCGAAGGTAAGGCGTATCAGGCGCTTATCGCCGAAGAACTGCGCGGCAGCGAGATCTACGCGCCGGCTCCCGCCTATCCCGAGCAGCCGTATTACACCCTCCTGCGCAGTCCGCATATCGCGCGCAACGAGGAGGCGTTCGTCACGCCGCTTGCCAAGATCGGACCGATCCGGAAGAAATATCTCTCGCATCTTTACTACGTCCTTATGGTGGATTCGCGTTCGCTGATCCCGGAACGGCTCGGCGGCGCGGACTACGACGGCGATATGGTCAAGACCATCGCCGATCCGCTGGTCAACAACTGTGTGAAGCGCGGATATACCGGAGAGAGCCAGCCCGTTTTGAAGATCCCCGCCGCCGATCCGCTGATCGCCGACGCCGGCGACTGGAAAGCGCGGGCGAAGACGGTGAAAAGCACCTTTTCCTCCCGCGTGGGTCAGATCAGCAACGCGGCGCTGCGCTTCGGCATCGTCGCCTACGACGAGAACGGTACCGATGCAGACCGGGAGGAGAGCCGCAAAAGCACCGAAACTCTCGCTATTCTCACCGGGCTTGAGATCGACTCCGCGAAGAGCGGCGTCAAGCCGGATCTGACCGAATATCTTGTCCTTCAGACGGCGAAGAAAAGTCTGTTCCTGCGCTATAAAGCCATCGCCGGCGACAATACCGAGCCGAAGTGGTATGAACAGACCAAAAAGCAGAAGATCGAGAGCTTTATGATCACCACCGACTGGGACGAGGTCAGCTCCAATCTGGAACTGCTCCCGTATTACGCGTATATGCTCGGCGAGGAAACGTCAAAGCACGTCCCGAAACCGGCTGAGGACGAAAAGCTGTTCACTTTCGCCGCCGATCCCGGGTGGAAAGACAAGCTCGACCCCGACACTATGGAGCGCACGAAGGCGATCGTCGCCGCCTACAAAGCGGCGGGCGAACGCATACGCTTCGTCAAGCATATCTCTTCTAAGCGCAAGCGCCTGCAGGACGTGGAACGCATTGTGTTCGCGCGCGGCCAGTTCAGTCCCGAAACGGTGGAGGAGCTTTACGCCGCCTTTGACGGCGCCGATCCCTACGCCATCCGCCGGGCGCGCTTTGCGCTTTCCGAGCAGAAATGGCACCTCACGCCAAGGGAGGACCGGGAGAAAGCCTGGTATTCCGTCGTGCCCTCATGCGTCAGCAGTGAGTACAAGGAGATCTTCTGCGATTTCCGGTGCGGTGGGTTCCGTCTGCTCGGAGACGTCATCTGCGATCTGGACGAGCTTTACCAAAGCCGCGCGGTCAAAAAGAACGCGATCAAGAAGAGCGACACGCCGGAGCTGAAAAAACTCCTGCACGGCGCGCTGTACGCAAGCGATTACAAAGAGGCGATCGTAAAAAACTGTATCGTTCTGCTCTCGCCGCCCGACAGACGGGAAAAGCGCGTCGATATGGACGAGGCGGTCAGGTGCGCCGCAGCGCTGGGCGAGCGCCGCTTTATACTGGAAGTCCTGCCGTACGCCGCCCACCAAGCGGCGGTCGGTACCAGTGAGAAAAAGAAACGGAGGTGGTTCGGCTTATGACGAACGAATGGGAAGAATTCAAAGCGTATACCACCCCGGTGCAGTACGTTTCCACCCGTAAAAGCGACAAGACCTATATGGGGCGTTTCACCCTTGAAATGATCCTCGATTTCTACGGCTTTTCCCGTATCTTCAATATCCTCGCGCGCGGGTATCTGTTCCACGACGCGGAAGGAAACCTTCTCAAAGGCGACCCGTACGACCGCATCGACCGGGCAAGAAACGCCGTTCTCGCCTGGTGCAGTATGCCGGACAGAAGCCAAAACCCGAAAAACAAGGTGGATTACAGGGAGCTTTCCGCCGATTATCCAGAGCTTGTAGATGAACAAGGCAAGGGCTGGTACTACCGGCATATCAAAGCGGTCGTCAAGTTCGGGTGGGAGAACTTCGATCAGCTGAACAAATCACTTCAAAACAAACTGCCCGGGCTTGACGCGGGCTTTGCAAAGGAGTGGAAGAAGAAGGTCGGGCAGCTTCAGGTGCCGATCTTCGCCCGCAACACCAAAGGCGCGTGGACCGTCCGCATCGACGACGTCCTCTCCTCAGCGCTTGAGGAAGGACCGCTTCGCACGGAGGAATACGTCCTTCCAGAGGAGACAAAGCAAAAGCTCGCGACGCTGGATATTCCGGACAAGCTGAGGCGTTACGCCGAGGATATGACCTCCTTTTATTACGCAAACAAGCAGGACGACTGCGAATACGTGGTCTTCCCGGTGGCGAACTTCAACGCTTACTACGGCTCAACGACCTTTTCAAAGAGAAAGCTCCCGCTGCTCCCTCAGTCCGTCTTCGTCCGCGAGGAACGCCACGGACTTTGCAGGCTGAAGGTTAAACTGTAACGGGAATAAGAAAAAGTGCGTGCAGTTACCAAAAAACGTATTACATAAAAGTTACAGCGGCGGGAGAGATCCCACCGCTGTGCGTTATGTAGTTTCTTTTGCGAGCGTTACGCCCGCCTCGATCATCAGCCGGACGCCGAGTCGGAAGCCGTAGG
>JAFXWT010000370.1 GCA_017542695.1 Clostridia bacterium | reverse complement strand
TTTTTTCGAGCAGAGCGGAACATTTAAACGCGAGTTTATCCGGCTCGGGATCCGGGCCGAGGATTACGACATATTGAACGAGTTCGGCGAAACGGACCACATCGTCGATTTATTCGGCGAGATAGATCTTGCATTTAAGGGGGGGGCGGTCCGTATTCGATGCGATCGGTCAGGACGAGTTAATATTCGCGTTTTTTCCTTGCGTATATTTTGCTCAAAACAGTATGGTCATACTCCGGGGCGATCAGTACCAACAGAGGAATCAAACCGACCGGGACAAACTCATAACATCAATGAAACGTCACGAAAAATTGGCCCGGATGTATCAATTAATTAGTCGCCTCGCGCTCGTATGTATGGACCGACAGATCCCGTTAATTATTGAAAATCCTTTTATGCATCCGCACTATCTAACGGATCATTGGCCGATCCGGCCGTCCGTGATAGATAAGAACCGAACGATTAACGGCGATTATTATCGAAAACCTACGCAGTATTGGTTTATAGGGATTGAGCCGGAAAATAATTTTATTTTTGAGCCGATCGAGGCCGTGCAGCGGAGAGTCATTGAAAAAGAAACGGACACCGTTCAACGTTCAATGATACATCCACAATACGCGAATAGGTTTATACGCAAACATATTTTAAACGGCGAATAAATGGCCGTAGAACGACGAAAAGAGGTCAAACGTGATATTAATCGACACCCGGGAAAAACCTCATGCAATCGAAAAAATAACGGCATATTTTGACGAGGTCGGCGTACAGTACGACCGCACAAAATTATATATCGGCGATTATCAGGAATACACCCGGCCCGGGATCGTCGTCGACCGAAAACAAAGCATCGACGAGCTGGCCGCGAATTGCGTCTCGGACCGGGCGAGATTCAAAAGGGAATTGGAACGGGCCGCAAAGGTCGGGGCGACAATTGTCGTATTGGTCGAACAAAACCGATACAAGGCCCGGACGGGGCCGGTAACAGTACGGACGATTGAGGATTTAATCCTATGGCACGGCCGATATACAACGATCATCGGAGAGGAAATTTTCCGCATATTGTCCGGCTGGATTCGTAAATATCCGCTCCGGGTCGAATTTTGCACAAAGGGCGAAACGGGGCGGCGAATATTGGAGATTTTAGGCAATGGATAAAGGTTTTTTAGTATTCGGCGACATCGAGGAAACGCTCGACGAATTAACGGACGATCAGGTCGGCGTATTATTCCGGGCAATGGTGGCCTATCACAATAACGGGGTAAAGCCGGAATTTGACGACCTCGCCCTAAAATATGCGTTTATACCGATACGTCAGCAAATGGACCGAGGGGACGAGGCGTACCGGGCGAAATGCGAAAAGAACCGACAAAACGCCCTAAAGAGGAGCGATCGGGAGCGGTCGCTACCGATCGCAGCGGTCGCTGCGGTCGCAAGCGATGGCAGACTAACAAAAACAAAAACAGATACAGATACAAATACAGATACAGATACAAAAACAGAGTCGACTCCCGTCGACGTTTGGGTCCTCTCTCGCTCCGTTCTATCTCATTTAAATGACCGGGCCGGGACCCATTACAGAACGGACGCGGCCGAGTCGGTCCGGCTAATATCCGAACTGCATCACAAGGGATACACGGCCGAGCAGATGATCGCGGTCATTGATAAAAAGGTCGCGTCGTGGCTGGGCAATCCCAAGGTCGAGCAATACCTCAGGCCGTCGACGCTATTCGGGCCGAAATTCGAGCAATACCTAAACGAGCCGGACACGGCCCGGAAAAAGGCCGAGGAGGAGCAAAAGGACCGGGAACGGACACGGGAAAAGGCGAGGAGCGACGTCGGGACATATGAGGCCCAGCTCAAACAGTTACGCGATCAGTACGAGGCCGAGACGGAGGTCCGGCGGCGTATTGACATAAAGGGCGACATCGCAGTTTTAGAGGCAAAACTCGAGGCGGCCCGGGCGGTTATATCTTAAATGGTTTTAGTTCTTTCAGTTTCATTTTAGTTGTTTTTAGTTTTATGAGGAGGAGAAGAAATGGGAACATCACAACAGAAAAAGCCGGTATCGTATGAGAAATTGATCGCGGAATTCAAACGGCGCGGAATGACCGCGGGCGAGGTCGCGGACGGGATCGCATACACCCGGACAGTATTCGCTCCGTCAAAGGTCGCGCCGGGATTGACCGAAAAGGTCCTCGTCGCGCTGCGGTCCGTGTACGGCATCCAGTACGAGGACATCGCCCCGGACCCGGAGCCGGTTCAGGCCGAGCCGGTAAAGGCCGAGCAGATGACAATCACGCCGGACCCGGTCGAGGTAAAAGTCGAGATCACGCCGGACACGATCGCGGAGGCGTTGGTCATTGTATTGACGAATCAGGCGATCACCGACCAGCTCGTCAAGATCGTTTATACGGGCGTTAATGCGGCGATAAGGAAAAACGCGAAATGATACCGGCTGGATGAGGGCGGCAAAGTTTTACAACAAGAAGTATAGGCCGGACGAGGTGGAGGAAAACGCGGAATCCGCAGAATTGTCCAGACGGAAAGGAGCGAGTAGATGAAAGAGTTTGAGGACCGCAAAGAGTTTGAAAAAATCTTTGAATCGGTTAGAAATAACATCAAGGAACAGATTGCGTTAAAAGGTGTATCTATGAAAGGGTCTGCCAAAGGAACAGCCTTGTCAGAGATTATATCAGTATTCGATGAAGAACTTGAACTTGGTATTGCGGAAGAGTTGAGAAAGGGGCGTCGCTTAATCCGCAATTATTACAGAAAATATAACGAGGTCGAAAGCCTTGAAATAAAACGGCGAGAGAATGAGCAGAAACTTGAAGCACAGCAGAAGTTGGTTAACACAGTATCGCTTTTTACCGATGAGACATTAAAAAACGCCATCGTTGCATATGAAGCACTTTCAGACAGACGAGGTCGGTCAGATGCAAAAGAGATTGTGATAGCGTACATCAATGCAAAAGGGCGTGAGGACTTGACGGATATTATAGAGCAGACGAAAAGAGAGGACGAGTGATGGATACTGTATCTCTGTTGATAGAGGTGGAAGTGTTGAAGAAAAAAATGGACAATGCCGAGGCATTTCTTGAAGACCTAATACATTACATATTCGTGGTTTGCAAGGACGATGACTATATTACTCCTGAGGGAATATGCCGAAAGTTATACAAATACGGATTTATCGGCAAGAAAGACGGAGAGTGGGTAGCCGATACTCCGCAGATAGAAAGAGAGGGCGAGTGATGGAGATGCCGAAATACATTGTGTTCCGAGTAGATGTAATGCGGAAAGGAACAAGCGTAGAACTGACTAATATTACAGACGAGGTTGAGGACGTTATTCTCAAAGCAGACCGCAAGGACGAGCCACAGACAGACTATAAGAAGTGGACACCACCACCAAAAGTAGACCTACCGACAGTAAACACTACTTGTGTAACCGTGTTAGCGTCTGCTCTTGAGGACGAGCCACAGACGGAAAGGAGCGAGTGATGAGGCTGATTGATGCGGATGCGTTCGAGTCGAATATGCAGAACGAATGGGAACTGGGTGAGATTAGTAACGGTGAATGGATTCGGTTTAGGGAGATGATTAATGACGAACCGACCATCGATGCGGTCGAGGTGGTGAGGTGCAAAGAGTGCAAGAACGCTTTTAACGTAGAGGGCGAGTGGATATGTAACCACTTGAGCGGAATGGTAGGAATCAATGTTGTGGTCAATTCCGATGACTTTTGTAGTTACGGAGAGGAGGCCGAAAAATGATTATGATTGAAACCCCGGAGCGGTCGGTCACGGCTCAGGACGTGACGAGGGCGGTCAGGAATTGCACCGAGTGCGTCCACAAACGGCCGGACGGGTGCAGCGCGTGGGAGTGTTCGTTTATTGATCGGGACGAGGCGGCCCGGGCATACACCCGGACGCGCTGGATCCCGGTCGAGGAACGGCTCCCGGAAACGGACGAGATCGTCCTCGTATCGTGCCGGACTAAAAAGGGGACGGCGTCCGTTAACCGGGCATACTATGACGGGACGAGCTGGCACGGGTCCGGGTCTATGTCCGGCGTCCTCGCGTGGATGCCGCTCCCGGAGCCGTACCGGGCGAAACGATGAGGGTCGGGT
>JAFXWT010000369.1 GCA_017542695.1 Clostridia bacterium | reverse complement strand
GCGTGAAACCGACGGAACGAGTGAAGAAGATGAATCCACGGGTGGAGAATCCGGGGAACTCGGAACCGTCGGCTCTTATCAGGTGGACGTTGTCAGCGGGCTTTTGAATATGGAGATGAAAGACTTCGTGTGGGAAGGCAACCGTATGCCCGTCTCCGTCCGCCATTCATTCCGGGGACAGTTCGCGAACCGTTCGTATCTCTGGAAAGACGGCGTTACCAACCCATATGCGAATATGCAGATCGGCTACGGCTGGCGGCTGAACCTGATGCAGTGTATGGTTCATACGGGTATAATCAGCGGATCTAACTCTAAGGATACCTATACCTATATCGACGAATCCGAAAACGAAACTGTTTTCACGCAGTGCGATTGTGAGAGCGGAACCTGTACCAAGTACGAGGACGTCAACGGGTTGGGTTACGTCTACGACGCCGCAACCGGTATTATGAATAAAGGAACGGAAGAGTATCGGTTTACTGACGGCAGACTCACGAAGATCACGGATGAATACGGCAACAGTATGACGATCGTTTTCGATACGTCCGGGAGAATCAGTTGCGTCACGGACGGGGTGAACAGAACGTTCATTTTCAATTATGATGACAGCAATCTGATTTCGATCGTCGCCCCGAACGAAGCCGTCGTTTCGCTGGCATACCGCAACAATCGGCTGTGCTGCGCGTCTTTCCCGAATGGGCAAACGCTGTCGATTGACTATCACGCAACTACGGGTATGCCTACATCCGTGACGGTCACCGATACGAGTGTTCAGAACGCTGCGCCGCTTACGACCAATTTCACTTTGGAAAGCGACGGAACAATCGTCAAGAGAATTGTTGCCGTTGGTTCCTATCGTTCCGTAGAATTCGATTATCGGAACGGAAACCAAACCATTGTCACCGAAACTGAGGCAGCGGACGGAGACGAGTGCCCTGCCATCGTCCGCCATCGCGTCCTTCTGCGTGAGTACGGCGACAATAATTATTCGTACTACGAATGTGACAATGAAAGTAAAATCAAAGTGACCGGAACGAACAGCATCGTGGTTCCTTATACCGAGCCCGGATTGGAGATCGGCAATCTGAAGTGTCAGAACCTGCTTTCCGATCACAACTTTTCGACCGATATCAGGAATCTGAGCGATTCTCACCCCATCGGCGCATGGCATACCAACTTGGGAAACCATTTCGTACAGTACGATCCGCCCGAAAGGATGCCCGGTCAGTGTTCGGCGTTGCTGATCAATCGGTTGCCGACCGACGTGGACAAAGGGATCTGGCAGGACGTAACTCTGGAATGCGGGAAAGACTACGTTTTCTCTTGTTATCTGAAACTGTCGCGCAACGGTTCTGACAGCAACCACGGGATTTATCTGATGGTTCAAGCCGACGGATACCAATTCGTCTCGCAGAGAATCACGACGCCCGGAGAATATCAACGGGTTGTGCTTCCGTTCCACGTAGGCAACGCCTGCTGTTCTTCGTTCCGGGTGGGCATTTATATCGCGGGGAATGTGTACGCCAAGGCGATCGCGCCGCAGTTGGAAGAGGGGACGTATCTCTCGCCGTACAATTATATGACGACCAGACACATTATCCTCGGCGGAAACAACGTCCCGGTAAAAGTTGCTACCGTTTACGTGCCGAGCGGGAAAGACGTGAAAGAAACGTATACGCTGAGCGGTTACATTTCAGGCGAAATGGACGAGACCGATTATGCCGGAGTGAACGCAAAGATCTATTATGCAGATAACGAAGCCCCGGAAGAAAACTATTTGCCGTTGTACGGTATTCGGACAGAACGCACTTTCTTTATGGTGCAGTTCAGCAAGAAGCAGTATCGCGGAATCAAGAAGATCGAAATCGTATTGACAAACGATCAAAACGAAAACGCGGCGCACTTTACGGACGTGCAGTTGGTTCGGAACTGTTACGAGGACGGGCTTTCGGAAGAGGATTTCGTCGGCGTAACGTATGACGAAACCGAAGAAGAGTCCGAGATCGACGACCGCGCAGCCGACGCGCCCACCGATGTGGAAAGCATCGTGTTTGAAGAGGTCAAGGATGCGTTTGGCAACGTGCTGACGAGTACCAACTTCCAAAACGGAGAATTTGGAACCATCTACGGGGAAAGCAAATATGAAGAAACCGTAGGAGGAACTACGGACGAACCCGTCTACTATCACGACGACGGCAACAACAAAACCGAAGAGACGGACGCGCGCGGAAACGCTACCCGTTACACGAACGATCCGGTCATCTCCAAACCCAAGAAGGTTACGGATCGGTGCGGCAACAAAACCGAATACACCTATGACAACACCGGGAGAACCACGGGTGTTAAAGCAGCGAACGGAGGAACGGTCGGCTATGGCTATAACGGCTATGACGAAGTGACCGAAATCGTGCGCGGAGACGGGCAGGCTTATGCGATGGCTTACGATTCGTTCCGCAATCTGACGAGCGTGAAGGTAGGAAATCAGAATCTTGTCGCCTACTCGTATAAGGCGGGGACCGATCGGCTGAAGACCGTCTCTTACGCCAACGGATCGCAGCAGAAACTGACCTATGACAGATTCGGCAACGTCATTAAAGAAGTCTGGGAGAGAAGCGAGAACAACGAACATATCAAGGAAGCGGAGTACCGGTATTTCTACGACGCATCCCAGAATTTGACAAAAACGGTTGACATTCTGAACGGTAAGATGTATACTATCATCAGGCGCGGTGACAATATCGTGTCTGTCGAGGAATACGATATCGTTTGGGACGAAACTGACGGCGCAACCAATCCCATTCTTGTCGGGACGATGGTCTATTCGTTTGACGGAAAGGGCAAGCAGTTCCGCAAGAAGTACGTTCCGGCGGACGGAAGCGAGGAACAGAAATACGTTTTTGCGTTCAATGACGAGCAGAACGTTGCCGTTCAGCTTCCGACAGGCGCGGTCAGCCACGCCAAAGCGGACTATTTCGGGCGCAAGGTGTTCGACGAACTGCAGCTCGGCAAGGGCTTTCTGAACCGATCCTTTACCTACTACGACGGCGTTGTTTCCGAGCAGCACGAAGAGACCAACAAGCGTGTTTCCGAACCGACGACGCTTCTGGTCAAGGATATCAAATTTGCCAACGGCAGAACGATTCAGTACGAATTCGACGAAGAAGACCGGATCACCAAGGTCATTGACAGCGTAGACGGAACCATCGTTTATACCTACGACGCGTTGGGACAGCTCCTGACCGAAACGAAGGGCGAAACCGTCGTCAACACGATGACCTACGATAAGTATGGCAACGTGAGAACAAAGAACGGTGCTGTCTTTGCATATGATTCCAACGGCGCATGGAAAGATCTGTTGAAGCGTATTGAATCACAGAACGATCCGAATCTCAATGGTGAAATTGATTATGACGCATACGGTAACCCGATTTCCTACCTTGGACACGCTCTGACGTGGGAGAAAGGCAGACAGCTCAAGCAGTTCGACGGTATCATCTACAAGTACAACAACGAAGGCGTCCGGATCGAAAAGGTTGAAAACTGCAGAATCCATCAGTACGTTCTTGAAAATAAGAAGATCCTCAAAGAGATCGTCGCCGATACCTGCTGCAACGGGAATGGCTATACGAACGAATATCTGTACGGTATTGACGGAACAGTCTGCGGCATCAAGCACAACGACGCTGCGTACTATTTCTGCAAGAACCTGCAAAACGACGTTATCGCGATCACGGATGAAACCGGTGCGGTCGTTGCCAGGTATTCGTATGACGCCTGGGGTAAATGCACCATCGTCGAAGATAACAGCAACTGTGGTATTGCGACGGTAAATCCTTTCCGATATCGGGGTTATTACTATGATTCCGAAATCGGGACGTATTATCTGCAGAGCAGATATTATGATCCCGAAATTGGGCGGTTTATCAGTGCGGATAATGCTGCTTTGTTATGGTTGCCAAGTAACCGTCTTCCCCAAAACGCGTTCTCATATTGTAATAATAATGTGGTGAATGCAATAGATCCACTGGGATATATTGCGATACTCGATGATCTGTTGGTTCTAAAACTAATTGCAACCACTCTTCTGTTAATCACTATTATTTCATGGATGTCAACGCCGGAGTTTAAAGAAGCTTGGACATCCTTTTGCAATGACATTGGCAACGATTTGGCAAGCGTTTGGGATGTCATCGTGGCTGGTGGGCAGGCTGCATGGGATTGGTCAAGGGGAAAAGTTAAAAAAACAACAGCTGCGATTAAATCCTTCTTGGTTGTTGTCAAAGCAGATGCAAAAATCAGACTGCTTGTAAGACGAAACTCGAGAGATAGATATTGGACTGCAACATTGAGAAGGAATTATGTTGATATTGGGCGTCCCATAACCTATGCTCAAGCAGTCAAAGAAGTATCTAGCGGAAGAGATGTTTTTACTGTTACGAGATCTGAAGCCAAAGCTGTAGCTAAGGCAGCCTATAGCAACAAAAAACCTGTAGAACCTGAAATAGACAAAGGAAAAGAAAATACCATAGGATACTACTACCATTATCACGTTTATGGAAGGAAGAAAAAGGGTCATGTTTTCTTCTTGTTTTGGTGAAGAAAGGGGGGCAAACGTGCGCATAGCATTACAGCACACATATCATGTAGATGTCATTTATGTTCCATCTTTAATTGGAAACAACATCAAGAAAATCCAAAATCGTTTTGACAAATGGCTACACGACAAAAGCAATAACCATGGGTATTGGATTATCATTGATGGAAAAAAAAGAGCAGTTGCCATTGACACCGACGCGTTCGTTCGCTATATAAACGAGTATCATCTTTCGGAAAGCCAAGAAAAAGCTTACATCGTAGATCAAGAGTTAGATAGCGTTCCTGACGATTGTGCAGTTACACTATTCTTCTGAATTGTTTTTGCTGCGCACCCAAAATGATGCGCCATCTGTCAAGTAGACAGGCGAAAAGTAAAGAATTAGATGAATATGGATTCCACCGATATCTAACAGCACATTATTCAATTTGGAACAGATTAACACGATTATAGGTAGCGGCAAATTCATTTGACAAGTTGTTTGCGCTTTCTGCACTCATTACTTAGTTTTTTGTTCTTTATCAATCACTGACTGTTCAATAAAAAACTTTGTTTCTCCGCACTCGGCAACGGG
>JAFXWT010000042.1 GCA_017542695.1 Clostridia bacterium | reverse complement strand
GCTCTGCGTAACCGGAGATGGCGTGAAGCGGAGTCTTCAGCTCATGGGATACGTTTGCCGTAAACTCTTGACGAATCAATGCCGTTTTTTCGATCTGTTCCTGATCTTTCTTTAGCTGGTTTCGCTGTGCTGCGATATGCCTCAAAAGCGGTTCGACCTCTTTATAATTCTCTTTTCCGTAATACTGCTCCGGTTTATCAAGGTCAATTTCATTGATCGGCTTTACTATCTTTTTGGCAATATGCGATGCAAGTACAAGAGTAAGAATGAGTGCAATCAAAATAACAATGCAAATCGGCTGTGCAAACCCGAGAAGAAGCGACCAGATCGCAAGCTGCACAATGGAAAGTCTGACAATAGAACCGTCCGGGAGCCGCTTTGCGGCATACAATTGCTTGACTGAAAGCGTGTCGGAGTAACGTGTGGACTCGCCATATCCTCCCGCTAACGCCTGCTTGACTTCTTCCCGCTCCATGTGGTTTTCCATCGTTGCAGTATCCGCTTCGTTATCGTAAAGAACGCTGCCGTCCGCTCCTATCCAAGTGATACGGTATCCTTCGGTATTCAGATTATCAAAATAGTTCACCCCGGCGTTTGCTACACCCTGCGCCGCAAGCTCCGTTTCGTTTTTCAGTTGGTTCTTTTGAAGAGTTGAAAAGTAGTTGTATGAAATTCCGAGTATGAAGATCAAAGAGGCGAGAAACACGGAAATGGCGACTATCCAGATTCCTTTGAATATTTTATGACTCATGATTTTCCTCCATTTTATACCCGACACCTCGTACTGTTTCGATCAGATCGCCCGCTTCGGCAAGTTTCGTCCGAAGTGTACCGATATGAACATCAACGGTTCTCGTTTCGCCGAGAAAATCCTGTCCCCACACGCCGGCAAGAAGTATATCTCTCGTAAAAACTCTGCCGGGGTTTTCCATAAACAGCTTCAGAAGTTCGTATTCTTTCAGCGTAAGCAAAACCGGTCTATCAAAAACCGTGACCGTATGCTTGCTTTCGTCTAAAGAAATATCGCCGCATACGAGTATGCTTGGCTGTTTAGGAGAAGTCCTTCTCAAAACCGCTTTGATACGCGAGACCATCTCAAGCATACCGAACGGTTTGGCAAGATAGTCATCGGCTCCGCTGTCAAGACCGATTACTTTATCTAATTCGCTGTCTTTTGCCGTTGCCATGATCACGGGAATATCCGCCGTAACGGGAGACTCCCGCAGTCTTTTCAGTATTGACAGCCCGTCTTCTCCCGGAAGCATAACGTCAAGGATCACAAGCTCCGGCTTTTTATCTTTCATTGCCAACCAAAATCCTGCGTCACTTTCAAATCCCTGCGCCTCAAAGCCGGATGCTTTCAACGTATAAACCATCAGATCCAGTATGGCTTTTTCATCTTCCACACAGTATATCATTGAGAAAACCTCCTTTGATTTTTCATAATTATACCCGTACAATGTAAACCTTGTAACCGCGCTATTGTAAAATCAAGGTAAAGTCTGTTTGTGATAAGGGGGTAAATCTGCCTATTAAGCAAATCACGGTATCTGTTTTGCGCGCTCGTAAGTTAAAGATCAGGTATGATTAAGAAATACAGTAAGCAAATTTTATCATAAAACCGCCGGTATTTCTACTTCCTTTGGTATATGCACCTTAGAGTTTTTTACTGACGATAGAAAACTTTTATAAAACCTCTTGATAAACGAACAAATGTTCTGTATAATGATATCTGTGATTTTGTCGCTATATGCGGGAAAATCACGAAAACTGAATATCAGTGTCAACATAATTGCGGGCTTCACGCCCGACAACGCCTGCGGTGAGCTAACGAAATCTTGCAGAGCGAAGCAGCTATCTATATTATCAAGAAGCATCATGGCTTTTTCCGAGTCTTTTCATTTCAACAAAATCATCTAAAACACAAGATATAGTGTTTGAAAAAGAATATTGAGAATATTTCTTGATAATC
>JAFXWT010000041.1 GCA_017542695.1 Clostridia bacterium | reverse complement strand
CTCCGTCATATTCGCCCAGGAGTATGCGTTCATATATTCGCCGCGATAAGAATTGACGGCGTCTGCGTCGCCCGAAAGGAAACGATACAAGTCGCAGTCGATCTTCTCGGGGACGACCCTCATCGTTCCGCCGCTCATTTCAAAAATCTCCTGCGCGCCGACAGATTCCAGCGCAGAGCGCAGCACGCGAATGATCACATCAAGCTGTTTTTGCATCGAGCGGTCGTACTGCGAATCCTCCCAAAGAACGGCGGCGGCAGTAGCGCGGCTTATTCCGCCGCCCTGACGGTCGATAAGGTAAGCAAGCAATTCTTTTGATTTCGAGCGCGGGAACGATACTGGCTGACCGTCGACAAACAGATCGAATTCACCGAAGGTGCGCACGGTGATACGCGATCCCTCCGACGGTTTTCTTTCTGTATGATCGGCGCGCAGTTTTTGCGCGTGCTCGATCTCCTCGGCAAGGCGGGATTTGTTCAACGGTTTCATCAAATAGCCCGACGCGTGCAGCTTGAACGCGTCAAGCGCATATTCCGAATGCCCGGTGAGGAATATGATCGCCGTGTTAGAGTCGATCTCACGAATCTTCGCGGCGAGCTGAAGCCCCGTCATATCGGGCATATTTATATCAAGAAGCGCGATATCCGCCGCGTGCTTTTCAAGCCAGGAAAGGGCTTCGCTTGCTTTTGTAAAGCCCTTGACATCCGGCTTCTGAGGGAGCTTTTCGCAAAGCTCCACCGTCATATTCAGTATAAGCGGTTCGTCGTCTATACAGATGATCCTCATAATCACCTTAACTGTTTTTCAGTGTGTTGAACAGAGTTTTGCGGTTGCCGCCGTTGTCGGCGGTTGCTCCCGTCCTTGCAAAGGCTACAAGGGTGACAAAGAGAACTTCAAGATCTTTTGCTCGTGTCCAAATGCGGAAGAAGCCTTTTACGGGAACGGCTTTGGCGATCTTATGCTCTTCGGCGTCTTCCTCGTGGACGTACTGGCTCGTTGTTTCCACGCGGGCGATCTCGACGTCGTTATGATAAATCACGTAATTCGTGCCGATGAGCTTGTCGCTTCCGCCGCCGAGGGTGGAATCCACGCGGATGCTGTTGCGTTTCAGGTGCTTCCAGATATCCTCGCCGTCGAACGTCAGTGTGTAGTGATTGTCGAGGATCAGCGAGTTCCAGTCGGTCTCTTCCTCGTGTCCGACAAGGTGCGCGGTGGTCTTGTTATGCTCGTGGTCGATGAAATCGAAGCCGAAGGGCGAGGTCATTGTGAACTTCGTCATTTTGGCTTCATAAAGCACGTTGTGGGAAGCGTCCTCGATACGGTGACCGTATTTCGGCGTACCGAGATCGGTGAGAAAGTAAAGCTTGCGTTCCTCGCCGAGCTCCGTGGGCGCATAAAACGCATCTTTGCCGACGTTATTTGTCTCTTTGATCTTTTTAAGCGAGACTTTTCCGCGTACGATCGAGAAGATAACGATCGCCGCGATCACGACGCCCGCGATCAGAATATAGATTCCGAAACCGCTTCCGCCGTGGACTTCAGCCGGGTTTTCCGGATTGTACCTGACGTCGATCATTTTGCCCGCCTCAAAAGAAGGACTGTAATAGTCGAGTTTTTCGGTGTATTTCTGCCCGTTTACGGTGTATTCTACGACGACGTCGTATTTGGCTTCTTCATCCTCAAAATCCTTGGGCAGCTCAGTGACCGAGACGATGGTCGCCGTGGTTTTCTCGAACCCGATTGAATGGAAGAACGTGAGATACACGCCTGCGACGATGGCGATAACGGCTATCGCCAACGCAAAATACTTGATTCCGATCCCTTTGAATGACATAATGATTCTCCTAAAATTCAAAAGATTTTACTATACTATATCACCCGTTGTCCAACAAATGTCCAACAAATCCGGGGCGACGAGGGCGCTTTTTATATGATTTTATTCTTTTTCTGTGGGGATCCGGATCGTAATCGTCGTGCCGGCTCCCGTAATGCTCTCGATGGTCAGGGTCCCGCCGCACATTTCCTCTATTCTTTCCTTTACGTTGTGCAATCCTATATGCGTGCCACTTGCGTTTTCGGCGGCTTGCACGTCAAAGCCCCTTCCGTTGTCGCTGATCATGATCTCATAAAAGTCGCCCGCTTTTTTAGAAGAAACGCAGACGATCCCGTTTTCAACGCCGCGTATCCCGTGACGGATCGCGTTCTCCACCAGCGGCTGGACGGTCAGCGCGGGAATCGAAAAATCCGTATCCCGCGTATCGTATTCGATCCGTATCGACGGGAAACGGATCATTTCGATCTCGGAATACACGCGGGTATGCTCTAACTCCTTTTCAAAAGGGATCAGCTGTGGCTGATCGAGCGAATCGATGTTCTGCCGTAGATATGTCCCCAACTTTTCGGTCACGTCGAACGCCTTTTCGGGATCGGCCAGACAAAGCGCCTGAATGGACGACAGCGTGTTGTAAAGAAAATGCGGCTGAATCTGCGACATCATGATTTTTATCCGCTGTTCCGCCATCAGCGCCTTTTCGTGATCGTGGACAAACTCCAGGTGCATCCAGATGTAATAGAACAGGCAACTGTTGACCGTAGCGATCGTGGTAAAGGTGACGCCTTCATCCGTGTGCGTGACGAAGGTGTCCAGCAAAAACGCGGCGACGACCGAAAGAATGTTGAATACCGGGATGAAGAGTCTGCTGCTCTTCCGGTCGCTTTTTCTTTTCAAAGTCAGGTAAAGTAAATACAAAAGCAGTCCCGCGCAGACAACGTGGCTGGTTTACGTGAGCGGTCCGCGTCTGAAATGGTTATCATCACTTATCCAGAAGCAGACGTGACTGAAAAGTGAGGTCGAATGGATGAGTGCGTTTACTCCTGTGACGATCCAAAGCGGCAGTTGCTTCGTCTTGTCGCTGACAAGCATGCAGAACAGAACGATGATTACGGGCGATACGGAGTAGCCGAATATGGAATTGAGCGTCCGCAGGGTCGGGTTATTGTAATAGAACCCGAAATAGTCGTTCAACAGGTTTTGGACGACCGACAGCGTGATCAGCGCGATACTGATCAGCATGATCCGCCTGTGGGAACGCTTGATATACGGATCGAGCAGAACGACGAACAAAAGGCAGAACAGCTCTAAAAACAGCGGAAGTATCGCCGTCATATTGTCTTGTATTATTTTTACGACGTTTTCTAACATAATTTTGCTCCTAAATCATCATTTGAACAGAAAAAATTCATCCTGTATCTGCACAGCCCTGCGTAATCGTCTCTAACGATGATCTCTTCCGGAAACTCCGGCAGCCACTTGCG
>JAFXWT010000368.1 GCA_017542695.1 Clostridia bacterium | reverse complement strand
TGATAATATGCAGCGACGTTTGCTCCCCGCCTAAAACGTCGCCGCACCGCGGCTTTGGTTTTTGAATTTTGCTTTGCAAAATTCACCGTCGGAGCGCCGCAAAGGTGGCGTCTATATCAAGCCGTGGCACGCGCTGCGCGGTAGCGCGGATATTGTCGCAGTACTCTGCGCTGACGGCGACGAAAAAAGGCGCCTCTGTGCAAGGGGAGCTGGCGCGAAGCGCCTGAGGGGTTGTCGTAGGGGCGGCCCTGCGTTGCCGCCCGTCGTAATTCTCTTTTTCATTTTTCTCCATATCCTTGACATTACCGCAAAAAGAATGTAAAATAAAGCAATAAAACAAGCGAGGAAAAAATCATGGCAAAAGCACTTATCGCAATGAGCGGCGGAGTCGATTCGAGCGTAGCCGCGTACATAATGAAAGAAAACGGCTTCGACTGCGTCGGCTGTACGATGAAGCTTTACGACAATGCCGACGCGGGCGTTTCAAAAGAAAAAACCTGCTGTTCGCTCGACGACGTGGAGGACGCGAAAAGCGTCGCGGCAAAGCTCGGCATGCCGTATTACGTTTTCAACTTCTCCGACGATTTCAGGGAAAAAATCATCTGCAAATTCATCCGCTCCTACGAATGCGGCCGCACACCCAATCCGTGCATCGACTGCAACAGATATATGAAATTTGCGAAGCTCCGCGAACGCGCGGAAATACTCGGATGCGACTTTATTGTGACGGGGCATTACGCGCGTATATATAAGGAAGGCGAAAAATACGTGCTGAAAAAAGCACTCGACGCGTCGAAGGATCAGAGCTATGTTCTCTACAATCTGACGCAGGACATCCTCGCGCATACACTCTTCCCTCTCGGCGAACTTGAAAAGAGCCGGACGCGCGCGATCGCCGAAAAATGCGGATTCATCAACGCGCAAAAGCCCGACAGTCAGGATATCTGCTTCGTTCCCGACGGCGATTACGCCCGTGTGATCGAGCTCAACACGGGAAAAACTTATAAGGAGGGGGACTTTATCGACAAAAACGGCAATGTCCTCGGCAGGCACAAGGGAGTCATCCACTACACGATCGGTCAGCGAAAAGGCCTCGGCATTTCCGCCGCGACGCCGCTTTACGTGACGAAGATCGACGTTCAAAACAACACCGTCACGCTCGGAGAAGACAGCGATCTTTTCTCCTTCGCGGCGATCGTCGACGATTTCAATTTCATTTCGGGAGAAATTCCGACCGAGCCGTTCCGCTGTGCCGCGAAGGTGCGTTATCGCCAGAAGGAACAGCCCGCGACGGCATATCCCGAGTGCGACGGCAAGGTCAGGATCGTGTTCGACGCGCCGCAGCGCGCGATCACGCCCGGGCAGTCCGCCGTGCTATACGACGGCGACGTCGTCATCGGCGGCGGGACGATAATTTAGCTCGTTTTATACGGTTGTATTGTTATTTTATACAAATATATAAAATCAAAAAATCCCGCCGCGGCGGGATTTTTTTGCATATAACTTTTCCTGATAGAGAAGGCGGGATCATTTGAATACTCTCGGTCCTTTTGCCTTTGAAAATTTCATCGAGATCTTCTTTTCAAACGGGGCGAAGTCCGTTGCGTAGACCGTGAACGCGCCCTCGATCGGATCGAGCGAGCCGCGCATATCTTCGGCGTAGAGGTGAGTGCAGAAAAGTCCGTCGATCTCGCACACGCTGCCGCCCGCGCTTTCGAGGCGAAGCGTCGTGCCGCGAGAGAAGATCGAGCCGCCTGATTTCGTCATCATCGCGGCGTCGCCGACTTCGCAGAGAAGTCCGGGATTTATCGCAAATTCGAGCTTTGTCGGAACTTGGTCGCAGCCGGTGACGGAAACGTAAAAGTCCGCGCCGTCGTCGGTGAACACGGTCTCGACGCTCATATCGAGGTCTATCTGCTGGATGGCTTTGCGCGCCTTGTAGTCGATGGTCCAGTATTCTTTCGTCGTCACGCCGTCGGGATTATCGAGCGGGAGTTTGTACTCGCCGTGCGCGATCATTTCGAGCTTATAGCCGCGCTCGGTCTTTTCGAGCTTCTGCGGGATGAACTGCGCGACCGCGAAAAACGACGAGCAGAGGCGCATTTTTATGTGTATGCCGCGAGACTCTATGTGCATAAAAGACGGGTTTTTCGCAATGAGAGAATATATCGCTTCATTCGTCTTTTTGCGCACTATGTTCGATTTCGGCTGATACAGCTCAAATTCCGACGGGATGGCGCCTTCGATCTTGTCAAACTCCCAAGTGATCATTTCGGGGCAAAGCAAGAACGATTCGATCTCCCAGAGAACTCGGTGCCTGTCAAACGAAGCGCGGTCAAATATATCGTGCGCGACTGTTGCAAGCAAAGCATCTTTTTTGATATAAGCGGCGCGGATGTAGTCCTGCAAATAAATTTCGGCATAATACGTTTTCGCCTTGTAAAACAGCGGCATACTGCCGACCTCGCCCTTGTCCTTTCGGTGAGAGTTCTGCGTGAACATCGCAAAATCTTCATCTATATAATAGCGCATGAGCATGAGGTTACGGTACACAGCGTCGAAGTATTCCTCGTTCCCCGTCATCTCGTAGATGTTGAGAAAAACGCGGTCGCAGTGCTCGTTATACATTCCCGCGGAGCGCTCCGACCATTCGCCGACCTCGTCGCAGTCGACGCCTTCGGCAAGATATTTGTTCGACTTTTCGAGCATTTTATCCGTGTATGTCGTGAATCCCGCATCCATCAGCGCGCGGCGCGCCGTGAGAAGTCCCGCCGTTTCAACCCAGCGATGGTTCGGCGTGTGGAATCCGCCGTTCAGGCATCCGACGGCAAGACGCTCGACAAGCTCGCATGCCGCTTTGTGAGCGCGCACCTCGTCCGCGTCGTTTTTATCAAGATATTTATTGAATACGAGCAAAGCGCGCGAAAGGTGCTCCGTGCCGAACTGCTCACCCGTGCGAAAGTTGGACTGAAACATCGTGTTCGTTCCGTCATCGTTGAGCTTTGAAATGCTGATGCGTGAATACTTTTCGATCATGTCGAGAAGTTTTCTATCCTTATAATGTCTGCTGTCCTTGCAGCAGTAGCAGCAGATCGCCGTTTTGACTATACTCATCTCGTTGTTTTCGGGAATCATCTGTAGTGACGCATACTGCCCGAAATATTCGCTGTTTTCGTCCTTGACGATAAATCGTTCGGGAACGGTTTCATCCCAGCTGTCGAGATTTTCGACGCCATCACGGTAAATTTTTTCGAAATTCATAATACCCTCCGAATTTCCGCATTCCCCCGCATTATACACTATGAAAACATAATTGTCAACATCAAAAATACATAAAAAATAATAAAAAAAGCAAAGATAAATTGACAAAAACGAATAACTGTGATAAAATGAATTCAGACAATAAAAAATACTATTTTCAGGAGGTTTTTTGTCATGGAAGAAAACGAAAGAGGGTTCTCTCTCAGTACACTCATCGGAAAAATCGTGCTCAAATGCATCGCGATCGTCGCCATACTCGCGGCGGTCAAGATCGTGCTTGAAAAGGTTTTCCACAAATCCATCTGCCTCTCCGTAGCGGTCGAGGACGTGAAGGACGACGAAACCGAAGACAGCAACGAAGACGACGGCGACAGGGACGAGGAGTCCGAAGAAGACGTCGAAGAAGAAAAAACCGAAGAATAAACGGCAATTTGCGAGAGAAAGGCATGATCGCCCGCGGTTGTGCCTTTTTTCTCGGAGCAAAAAGAAAGTGTGATTAAATTAAAATGAATGTAGCAATTATAGGATACGGCGGCATGGCCGGATACCACGAAAGAAAAATCAAAAGCGTCAAGGAGCAGGGATACGATATCGACGTCATCGGCGTTTACGACATCGATCCTGCGCGAATGGAAGTCGCCCGCGAACACGGGCTCATCGCTTACGAGAGCGCCGACGCGCTTCTCGCCGACAAAAACGTCGACATTGTGCTCGTCGCAACGCCGAACAATTTTCACTGCGAATACACGGTGCGCGCCGCAAACGCCGGCAAGCACGTCATATCCGAAAAACCGATCGCGTTAAACAGCGCCGAGGCGAAAATGATGTACGACGCGGCAAAGAAAAACGGCGTACTCTTTGAGGTGCACCAGAATCGCCGCTGGGACAGAGATTTTGTCACGATAAAAAAGCTATATGAGAAAAAAACGCTCGGCGACGTCTACCGTTTTGAATCGAGAGTAATGGGTTCAAACGGCATCCCGGGCGAGTGGAGACGCAAAAAAGCGTCGGGCGGCGGCATGATGCTCGACTGGGGCGTTCACATGATCGACCAGGCGCTTTATATGATAAAGGAAAAGATCACATACATCTACTGCCGTATGTCGTACATACTCGGTGAAGACTGCGACGACGGATTCGAGCTGAACATCGGCTTTGAATCAGGACTCGTTTACAGGATCACGATCGGGACGAACACGTTCATTCCGCTCCCGCGCTGGCAGGTATACGGAACGAACGGCACGGCGAATATCCAGAACTGGGATCCGAACGAGGGATGCCGCTACACGCTTGTCAAAGAGCGCGTAGACAAGGACATCAAAGGCATCGAGGCAGGCAACGGATTTACAAAGACGATGAGCCCGCGCACCGAAAAATCAATCGAGCAGTTCACAATCCCGCTTGACGAACCGTCGGATTTCATCGGTTTTTATCAGAAGTTCATGGAGGCCGCCAAAGGCAACGAGGAACCGTTCGTCAAAGAGTCCGAGGTCATGCGCGTGATGAAAGTCATGGAGCTGGCGTTTGAATCGGCGAAGAGAAACGAAGTTATAAAAGAAACGTTTTAACATATTCAAACATTTACATATTTGAATACGAAATCGAAGGAGAATAACATGAAATTAAGCGTAGTATCAAGCGTTTTCGGTGGGATGTCGCTCGACGAAGCGCTGAAATTCCTGTCGGGCGAAGGCGTTACCTGTCTTGAACTCGGCGTCGGCGGTTATCCCGGCACGGCGCTCGCGGACGCGAAAATACTCGTTAAAGACGAGAAGAAGAGAAAAGAGCTGCTCTCGACTTTCAAAAAATACAATATGACGATCTCCGCGCTCGCAGTGCACGGCAACTGCGTTCATCCGAACAAGGAAGTCCGCGAGAGCTTTGAAGCCGATTACCGCGCCGCGTGTGAGCTGGCGGGGATGATCGGCATCGACACGATAATCACATTCTCGGGCTGTCCCGGCAGCGATCCCGACGCGAAGCAGCCGAGCTGGGTGACGTGCGCATGGCCGCCGGAATATCTCGACGAGCTCGATTATCAGTGGAACGAGGTGCTTATCCCCTATTGGAAAAAGGCGGCGGCGTTCGCCGCGGAGCACGGCGTGAAGAAGATCGCGCTCGAAATGCACCCGGGATTCTGCGTTTACAACCCCGAAACGTGCCTGAAACTCCGCGCCGCCGTCGGCGACATCATCGGCGCAAACCTCGATCCGTCGCACCTGATCTGGCAGGGCATGGAGATCACGGACGTGATCCGCGAGCTCGGCGACGCGATCCTTTATTTCCACGCAAAAGACACGGAGCTGATCGAGTCGAACATAAGAAAAAACGGCGTTCTCGACACGAAGCATTACAGCGATCTTTCGGGCAGGAGCTGGGTTTTCCGCACGATCGGCTACGGACACGGAGCCGAATTCTGGGCAAAGGTCATAAGCGCGCTGAAAGTCGTCGGCTACGACGGAACGATATCCATCGAGCACGAGGACGCGCTGATGACGCCTATCGAGGGACTTAAAAAGGCGATCTCCGTCATGGATAGCGTCATAATCAAGGAAACTGCGACTGATATGTGGTGGGCGTGACACACGCCGCATTCTCACCCGTCGGTCTCACCGACACGGTTGGATTTTGAAAAAACTCGGCTCTGCCGAGTTTTTTTGCGTTTTCTTCGATGTTGACATTTTCTTGCCGACATGATATAATGAAACCAAAGTAAACACCGAAAGCGAGGGTGCGATATGACTAACCGCGAAAGAGCCATGAATATACTTCACTATAAGAGCGTGGACAGAATGCCCGCCGTTCATTTCGGCTATTGGGACGATCTGCTCGTCGAATGGGCGGGGCAAGGCAAGATACCGAAGGATTTTGCCGTGCCGTTCGTCGACGGCGGCGAGATCGACGCCGAGCTCGACAAGATCATCGGCTGGGACTTCAACTGGTACACCACCGTCGGAACGAAAAACGGGCTTCGCCCCGGCTTTGAAAGAAAAGTACTCGAGGTTTTGCCCGACGGTTCGCAGCGCGTGCAGAACGGCAAAGGCGTTATTGAAAGAATAAAACCCGGCATAACGTCGATACCGTCCGAGGACGACTACACTCTCAAAGACAGAGAGGCGTTTGAAACGCTGTACCGCCCTAAAATGCAGTTTTTTCCCGGGCGCGTCGACACCGAGTTTTTCAAGAATTTCAACGAGACTCGCCGTACCGACATTCCTATCGGGCTCCACCTCGGCAGCGTGATGGGAGAAATACGCGATATCACCTCTGTCGTCGGAATGGGATATCTCCTTTACGACGAGGACGAGGACCTCTTTGCCGACATCGTCGATACGTACGCAGAAATGCAGTACAAATGCGTCGAAGCGGCGCTTGCGACGGGTGCAAAATTCGATTTCGCGCACTATTGGGAGGACATCTGTTTCAGAAACGGTCCGCTCCTCTCGCCCGACAAATTTGACGAGCTCACCGCAAAGCACTACAAAAAGCGCAACGATCTCTGTCACAAATACGGCATCGACATCATCTCCCTCGACTGCGACGGCGTAACGGAAAAGCTACTGCCGACGTGGTTTGAAAGCGGCGTCAACACGATGTTCCCGATCGAGATCGGCGTTTGGGGCGATCAATTCGAAGCGGCACGCAATAAATTCGGACGCGGTATGCTCGGCGTCGGCGGAATGGACAAGACGGCGCTGCGTAAGGACAAGGCGGCAGTCGACGGCGAGATCGAGCGTATGAATCGCCTCGCCTCCCTCGGCGGATTCATCCCGTGCCCCGACCACCGACTCATGCCCGGAACGAAATTCGAGCTGGTGCAGTACTATGCAGAGGAGATAAAAAAGATAAAGATTTGACTTATATACATTTGTATAAAAACGAAAAAGCAAGCCGACGGCTTGCTTTTTCATATTTTCTTTTATCCCAGCACCGAACTCGTTTTTTCGTCCTCGTACTGACGTGTGTAAAGACTGAAATAGTAACTTCTCGCTTTGAGCAGCTCCTTGTGCGTGCCTCGCTCGATGATCTTGCCGTCCTTGACGACGAGGATCACGTCGGCGTTTTTGACCGTTGAAAGACGGTGAGCGATGACGAGCGACGTGCGCCCTTTTATCACCTTTTCTATCGCCGACTGTATCTTCTGCTCCGTGATCGTGTCGACGGATGACGTCGCCTCGTCGAGCACTATGATCTTCGGATTTGCGAGTATGGCGCGGGCGAATGATATCATCTGCTTTTCGCCCGTCGAAAGCGAATCGCCGCCCTCTCCGACGTCGGTGTCGAGTCCTTTTTCAAGCCGCTCGACGATGCCGTCCGCCGACACGAGCTTCAGCGCCTCGTTGATCTCTTCGTCGGTCGCGTCGGGATTTCCGTATTTCAGGTTCTCGCGCACCGTTCCGGAGAACAGATGAGGCGTTTGAAGCACGTAACCGAGCGCCGAATGGAGCCAAAGCTGCGATCGCTCGCGCGCGTCGCGCCCGTCGATCAGTATTCTGCCCGACGTGGGCTCAAAGAAGCGGCACACGAGGTTGACGAGCGTACTCTTTCCCGCGCCCGTCTCGCCGACGATCGCGACGTTCGTTCCGAACGGTATTTTAAGATCGAAGTTTTCGAGCACGTATTCGTCACCGTCCGGGTATTTGAAGCTGACGTTTTCAAATTCGATGTCGCCGTATATCTCTTCCCAGTTTTCTTTCTTCGGGAAGAAAGCGTCGCCGTATTTTTCGATGACCTCGGGCGTGTCCTCGACGTCCGATCTTGTTTCCATAAGGTTGTGGAATCGCTCAATATTGACCTGCGTCGTGATGAGGTCGGAAATAACGTCGATTATCCAGCGCACCGTTTCCATCATCCCCTCGGCGTATGACATGAACACCGCAAACGTGCCGATCTCCTCTTTTGCGAGGAGTCCGCCGCGCCAGAGAACTATCGCCAGCGCAAGCGAGGAGGCGAATGTGATCGTCGCGCCGAACATCGCGCGGAAGTGCGCCGCGCGCACCGATTTGTGCCGCATCTCTTCCGTGTCGGCAATAAATTCGCGCGTCATTTTCTTTTCTACAACGAGCGTTTTCATCGTCTTTGCGCCCGTGATGCCCTCGTTGAAGTCGCCCGTGATCTTCGAGTTCATTTCGCGTATCTCGCGGTTGATCCTGACGAGCTTCCCCTCAAACACGGCGAACAGTATCGCCGCCACGGGAACTATCGCGCATACGAGCAGCGCAAGGCGCGCGTTCTTGATGAACATGACGACTATCGCGCCGATGAGGTACGAAAAATGCCACACCGAGTCCATCATCGTCCACGAGAGGAGCGAGCCGATGCGGCTCGTGTCGCTCATCACGCGAGCGTGGATGTAGCCGACGCTGTTCTGATTGAAATACGAGAACGACAGCTTTTGCAGATGCTCGAAAGCGTCGTTGCGGAGGTCGCGGTTGATCGTGACCTCGTTTTTCATTGCGAAGAAGCACGAAACGTAGTTGCACGCGCCCGCGACTATTATCGTGATCGCGTAAAGGATGACGAATTCAGCCAGCGTGTCAAGCGTTTCGTTTGCGACAAAGTGGTTCAGCGAATATTCGCGGAACATCGGAAGAACGATGTCGACTCCGCTCGAAATGAGTCCGCAGGCGATCATCGCCAGCGCGAAAAATCTGTATTTCCAGAGATATTTCGATACGAGCGGTATGCCGAAGAATTTCGAGGATTTCTGCTTTTTTGCGTTATTTTTCATCACGCACTCACCTCCTCGATGCCGCCAGACTGGATCTTATAGATCTGTTCGTAAATGCCGCCGGCCGATTTCAGCGTTTCGTGCGTGCCCTCTTCGATTATCTCGCCTTTGTCGAGCACGATTATCTTGTCCGCTTTGGAGAGCGTCGTTATTCTGTGGGAGATGATGATTATCGTCGCCGTGCCGAAGCGCTCTTCGAGCGCGCGGCGTATCTTCGCGTCCGTTTCGGTGTCAACGGCGGAGAGCGAATCGTCGAAAATCATTATCGGCGTTTTCTGCGTCAGCATCCGCGCGATCGCGGCGCGCTGCTTCTGACCGCCCGAAAGCGTCACGCCGCGCTCGCCGACGAACGTGTCGTAACCCTTTGAAAAGCCCATGACCGTATCGTCAAGGCACGCCGCGGCGGCCGCGTCACGAATTTCGGAGAGCGTAACGCCGTCCTTTGCCAGCCCGATGTTGTCCTTTATCGAGCGCGAGAACAAAAACGGCTCCTGAAGCACCATTCCGATGCCCGAGCGCAGATGCTCCGCCTTGATGTCGCGGATGTCGACGCCGCCGATCGAGATCTTGCCGTTTTCCTCGGGCAGATCGTAAAGTCTGTCGAGCAGGAGCATCAGCGTCGATTTGCCGCTCCCCGTGCCGCCGAGGATGCCGAGCGTTGATCCCGCCTTTATTTCAAGATTTATGTTATGCAGTATCTCGGGGCAGTTCTCGTAGCCGAAAGATACATTCTCGAACACGACGTCGCCGTCAAGCGACGGTTCGACGGCGTTCTCCCTGTCCTTTTCCTCGGGCGAGTTCATTATGTAGCTCACTCGGTTCATCGAAACGCCCGCCTTGCTCATGTCCGAAATGATGGCGCCGAGACGTCTCATCGGCCACACGAGCATAGCGTTATACGAAATGAACGCGATGTATTCGCCGCTTTTCAGCTCGCCGCTTATACAGAATACCGCGCCGAAAACAACAATAAGCAATATCTGAACGCCCGAAATGATGTCCGACGTGCTCCAGAAACGGCTCATTACCTTGCCGAGCTTTACCCAAAGCGACGTGTAGTATTTGTTTTGGCTCTCGAACTTTTCTCGTTCAAATTCCTCGCGGCCGAACGCGCGCACGACGCGCACTCCGGTGAGGTTTTCCTGCGCTATCGCGGACAGCTTGCCCTCGTTTTCGTCGGCTTTTTCAAATCCCGACCCGATCTTCTTATGGAAAATAAACGAATAACCGATGATAACGGGTATCGGCGCGATGGCGATAAGTGTGAGTTTAACGTTCATGGTGAACATGAATATCAGCGACATTACAAGAAGCATAACGATCCTGAAAATCGCCGTCAGCTGTTCGGAAATAAATCGCCGCGCAGTGTCGATGTCCGATGTGCAGCGCTGGATTATGTCGCCCGTTTGATTTTTCGCGTGCCACGAAAACGGCAGGCGCGCGATGTGTGAGAAAAGATCGTCGCGCATCGTTTTTATCAGCCGTTCCGACGCGCGCGCGTTAAGTGTGCGGTGGAGATAGATCGTCACGACCTGCACCGCCGCCACAGCGACAATGGCGAGCGCCGCTATCCATAAGTTTTCTGCTATGTGCTCTTTCCCGCCGAGCATATCGACGGCAAATCGCGCCACATCGGACATTTTTTCCTCGCCGCCGATGATGTTGTCTATCGTGACGCGGATGATCTGCGGGTTTATCATCTCGACGAGCGACATCGCCGCCGCCGCGAGAATGCCGAAGATGAAAATATGCCAGCTATTGCGCAGAAAATGAGCGAGCACTCGCGCGTTTGCTCGCTTTTCGTGTTTTTTTGTGTTTTTTTCTTCTTTTGTCATAAAATATACGGTGTCATTTCTCTTTCGCCCGATGTAACGGATGGGGCGAGCGTTGTCAATAATGCGTCCGTGCGCCCGATTTTTCGGGCAGGCGGCGCGCATCCCGTGTGAACGGAAGTGACGGTCTGCCCTTCCCGCGTCCGCAACCACACGGCGGGACAAACAAACCTTTTCCTATTTTATTATATTATCTGAGAAATGTCAATCTCTTCCTCTCTTTGTAACATAAATGTAATAATCGTTTTTGCTGATTTTTAGCACTTTTCATATTCGAGTGCTAACAATTTACAATTTATTCACAAATTTATGTTTTTTAATTAACATTTGTGCGGTAAAATGGAGTCGTTCAAAGGGAAAGGAAAGCAGAAATGATTTCCGAGTGCCAAGAACGATCAAAAAGCCATTGTCCCGTGTATAACAAATCGGGCGCGGGATAAAATACATTTTATCGGAGGTATTTATTATGTTCAACCTTACACCTTATGAAAGAAAGATCAACAATATCAACCTTTGGAATCCGTTCCGCGAGCTCGACGAGATCGAGAAGAACTTCTTCGGCAACGGCAATGCGAACGTCGCGTTCAAAACAGATATAAAGGACGAGGGCGACCATTACCTGCTCGAAGCAGACCTTCCGGGATTCAAGAAAGACAACGTCAACATCGATATCGACGACGGTTATCTCACCATTACCGCGACGCGCAAGAGCGAGTATGAGGACAAGGACAAGAAGGGCAACTATGTAAGATGCGAACGCTCCTACGGTTCTTACACGAGAAGCTTCTCTCTCGACGGCATCGACAGCGAAAATATCGCGGCTGAGCTTGTTGACGGCGTGCTCAAACTCACATTGCCGAAGCAGGTCAAGGATACGCCGAAAACAAGACGTCTGGAAATTAAATAATACAAATGTATAATTGATTTCCAAAAATAATACAACTGTATAATAAGAGCGAAAAAGCACTGCCGGCGCAGTGCTTTTTCGTTTATTGTCAAATCACTTGCCTTCGGCATAAAATAAAGTAGCGGACATAGTCCGCTAGTATCAAAAAAAGGGATGATGAAAACGGACAAGAGCGTGATTATCATCGGAACGAACACCGCCGCGATGCGCGCGGCGCGTCTGCTCGGCGGCGCGGGGATACGTGCGAGAGTCGTCAGACGCACGGGGCGCGGCACGGGGTGCGTTTACGGTGTGGAAATAAACGGATCGGATCTTAACAATGCGATCTACGTTTTTCGCATGAACAATATACAGTTTGCTCTGATGTGACGGAGGAAGAATGATCTATCTCGACAACGCCGCAACGACGTTTCCGAAGCCGTGTGAGGTGGCGCGCGCGATGGCGCGATGCATGAGCGAATTTGCGGGCAATCCCGGACGGAGCTCGCATCCCGCGTCCGCGGCGGCGGCGCGGGCGGTCTATGATACGCGATGCGCCGTGGCGGATATGTTCGGCGCTGAAACCGAGGAAAACGTCGTATTCACGAAAAACGCGACGGAGGCGCTCTGCCTTGCGATATTCGGACTGATCGGGCGCGGGGATCACGTCATAACGACAAATTTCGAGCACAACAGCGTGCGGCGGCCGCTGTGCCGCCTGTGCGATGAAAAAGGAGTCGGGGTGACTGTCCTTGACGCTCGGCAGGACGACAACGCGCTCGTCAAAGCACTTGACGACGGCATAAAACAGAACACGCGGGCGCTGGTGTGCCTGCATTCGTCGAACGTCTGCACGAGGGTGATGCCCGTGCGTCGGCTCGGCGAGGTCTGTCGGCGACGCGGGGTGTTTTTCATTCTCGACGCGGCGCAAAGCGCGGGGATATACGATATCGACTTAAACAAAGACAACATCGACGTCTTGTGCGCACCCGGGCACAAGGGACTTTTCGGGCCGATGGGCACGGGGTTTTGCGTTTTTCGCAAGGGATTTGATTTTTCGCGCCTCTCTCCCCTGCTCTTTGGCGGGACAGGGGTCGATTCGATCTCGCGGGACGTCGGGCGCACGCCGCCCGAATCTTACGAAGCGGGGACGCTGAACGTGCCCGGCATCGTCGGGCTCGGAGCGGGGATCGGTTTTGTCAGGCGGCGCGGTCTTGAAGCGATACGCGAGCATGAGGCGGCGCTGTGTCAAATTGCAAATGATGAGCTGCGCGCGCTCGGCGCGACGGTCTACGGCGACTACGGCGACGGCGCGGTGGTGCTGTTCAATCTCGGCGATCGCGTCGGATCGGAGGTCGCGGAGGCGCTCGGAGACGCGGGGATATGCGTCAGGGCGGGGCTGCATTGCGCGCCGACGGCGCACGACGCGCTCGGCACGGGAGGGGACGCGGTGCGAGTGAGTTTTTCCCCGATGAACACCGAGCGGAATGTGCGGGCGCTGATCGACGCAGTGAATAAGATAAAATGAATATGAAAATCCCCGCGCGGTGCGCGGGGATTTTTGCTATTGTATTTACGGCAGGTCTTCGGGCGAAACGCCTGACCAGCAACCAGCGAAATCTTCATCGACAAACGTTTTTTCAACGACAAGGTCGTTTCTCGATGTATATCCTTTATCACTGTGTTTGTATTTCACAACGAAAATATTGCCACCCTCGAGCAAACTCATTGAGTATATCCCGCTCGACATCATGAACGTCATTTCCATCGCAGGATCGATCTTTGCAACGTCAGCCGCTGTGCTTTTTCCTGCTTTGATCGATCTGAAATCGGATTTTTTGCAAAGTTTTGTCAAATGTGCAGTAAATCCAACATAAGTTTCTTCGGGAGTCAAGCCGCTAATGTTGAAAAAAACGTAATAATATCCACCTTCTTTGACTTTGTAGACGACAAAGTCAGGAGATATATTTCCGGATTGATTGGAAATAGTCACACTATATTCCGCGTGGAATTTTTCGAGTGTCTCTTTTTGTGTGATATAACCTATCGTATAGTCGCTGTATTCTAATTGTTCATTTGAAGGCAGTTCTCCGAAAAATTCTTCAAGTTCGGTTATGGAGTACTCATTCTGAAAGTCAAAGGTCGAAAGTTTTGTTTCTTTCGGCTTATCCGGCTCTTTTTGGCAACCGACAAAAACAAGAAGGGAAAAAGCCAGTGCGAGTATAATGCAAAGTGTTTTTTTCATTGTGATTTGTCCTTTCTTTTGAGTTTTTATTGATATTCTGCATTTTTCATAACGGACGACCGATGGTCGCCCCTACAAATATAGAAAAAACTATTCGGAATACAGTTCATCGTTTTTCCAACACACAGGATTTTCACATATATATTTTACCGTGTTATTGTAATCGTCTTCATTCCTCACAATGTGGTCATAATATAGTTTTTGCCAAATTGATTTGCCGACCTTTTTTGAAACAAATCCTTTCATATGGTTTATTATTCTGCTAACCGTAGGGGCGGCCATTGGCCGTCCGTATTCGTCTGCGTGGATTTGTATCAGCAAATGAATGTGGTTCGGCATTATTACGTAACTGTTAACCGTTACAAAAGAATAAATCTTTGGGATTGACTGTATTGCGTCATCGACTATTTTACCGCATTCAGAGAGCACCACATCCTGCGGACGACCGATGGTCGCCCCTACCGTTTCCCAAAAAAGCTTTTTCCTGTTCTCGGTACATATTGTCAAAAAGTATATCCCCGGACTGCTGTAATCATAATTTCTCAGCCGAGCATTTTTTCTTTTGGGACGATCTTCGTTCATACATTCGTGCCTTTTATCTCATCTCTTCTATATGATAAATATAATCAAGCGAGCGGAGAGCGTCGATGATCTCCTCGTGAGTCTTATATTTTTTCAGCTCCTCGCGGCGAATGGAGATTGCGATCGAATAAACGCTGAGTCCCGAGTTCGCGTATGCGGAGTTAAGTTCGATATCGTCGATTGTCAGTCCGAGTTCGCGGATCGTCGTTACGAAATTCTGCAGGTATCTGATGTCTTTCAGTTCAAGGTGCACCTCGAAGTGATTGGAGCGATCTTTGAGGTACTTCTCAAATCGCGGGAACGCGGAAAGGCACAGCACCAGCGCGACGAAAACGACGATCGTCGCCGTATAAAAGCCAGCGCCGACGGCGAGTCCGATTATACCCGTCGCCCAAAGACCCACCGACGTTGTGAGTCCTTTTATCTGGTTGCGCGCGCTGAAAAGGATGGAGTTGACTGTGATTATCGCAATGCCGACGACCGCCGCCGCCGATATGACATAGAAGCCGACGCCGAACGATTTAAGCAGGAATATATCGAGCATCATCGACACCGTCGTTGCCAGAGACACGAGGATAAAGGTGCGCAGACCCGCCGAGTGACGCTTGCTCGAGCGCTCGCACCCGATTATCGACGAGAGCAAAAGCGACATGGCTATTCTGAACAGTACGCTCCAGACATTGATCTCCGACGACCACTCGCCGAGAAGTTTTGCGATGATATCGTTCATTATTTTTTCCTCCTGCGTAAGAATAATTCTTTATTTACAAACGGAAGCTGCTGAAGCTGTTGGGCGTGCGCCTGATACTGCTCCTCTGCCGCCTCGGTGAACGCTTTTTCATCTTCAGCGTTCGCGGCGGTGTGCGGTGGTATGCGCTCCTGGATCTTGTTTATGCGCTCGATAAGCAGTTCGACGTTCGATTTCTTTGCCGCGTTCGGTATTTCTTCGGCGGGGACGATGTCCTCGAGCTTGTTCGAGTAGGATTTCGAGAGGTAGAGCGCGAGCTTTGCGCACGCGGGCCCGATTATCTCATACAGCACGCTCGACGCGAGGATTATCGTTTGAAGGGCGACGCCCATGTCACCGCCGAGAGTGCGCGCGCCGAGCGCCGCGAGGCCTATCGCCACTCCCGCCTGCGGAATGAGCGCAAGTCCGAGATGGTTGCGGACGGTCGGCGGCTTTTTGGTGATGAGACAGCCGAAGAACGCGCCGATATATTTGCCCGCTATTCTGACGATGAAATACATCACGCCGACGACGATCAGCGGCACGGAGCCAATAGTGCCGGACGAGCCGAGCATATCGAGCTTGAAATTAAGTCCCGAACGAACGAAGAATAAGAGGAGCAGCGGCGGGCTGAAGTAGTTTAACTGCTTGAAAAGTTTGTCGTCGTCAGAGACGTTCGCGTAGACCGTGCCCATCGACATACAGCCGAGAAGCGGCGAAATGTCGAGCACGGCGCAGATGCCGCAAAACGTGAAAAGAAGCGCTATCGAGATGATGAGTCGGTTGTCGGTCGATCGCTTTTTCGGCATAAGCAGTTTCATAAACCAGCCGAAAACGCCGCCGAGAATGAGAACGCCGATATTCTTGATGAACGGCAGGACGACGTTTGAAAACGCCGAGCCGCCCGCCTTTGACGTCGAGGCGAGCGCGAGCGAGATCGCCACGCTGTACGCCAGCAGTCCGACGAGGTCGTCGAGCGCGACGACTTGCAGAAGCGTTGAGACGAAGTCTCCTTTGGCTCCCGTCTGGCGTATGGTCATCAGCGTCGAGGCGGGCGCCGTTGCCGACGCGAGCGCCGCGAGGACGACAGAGAACGCGAGGTTCAGCCCGAAGACGAAATACGTCATCACAAACACGAACACGGACGCGAGGAGCGCTTCAAACAGCGTTATGACGACGACTTTTGCGCCGTTTTTTCTGAATTCGGACAGCTTGAAGAATTCGCCCGTGCTGAACGCGATAAATGCGAGCGCGATATCGGAAAGGAAGTCCATCCCGTCAATCACGTTCTGCGGGATCATGTTGAGCACGTACGGCCCGATCAGAATGCCCGTCACGATATACGCCGTTACGTTCGGCAGGCGGAGCAGTTTTGTAAGCCGCGTCATCGCGAAACCGAAGAACAGCATGAGCGAAACGGATATGATGATCTGCGCCACGGGCGACAGTCCGTTCATTATGTCCTGAAAGAATCCGTGCATTGTGCCCTCTCCGTTAATGATTTTTGTATTATATTATTATATACTATTTGCGAGGAAATGTCAAATGTATTTGCTCTTTTCTTTTTTTGTGAAAAAGAAAAGAGCAAAAAAGACTTCCCGAGGGAAGTCTTTTCGTCATATTTATTCAGCGAGAGCCGCGCCGATGGCGGTCGAAAACTGCGAATCTTTCGGGATGATGAAATTCTTGTCGAATATTTCGTTCAGTCCCGCAAAGGTGCTGTGCGCCTGTTTGATCCGCGTGAGATTTCCCGTCAGAACGATGTTATCCACGTTTTTCATCCGAGCCGCGAAGATGCCGAGCATCGCCGCCGTCTCGTATATCATATTTATGATGCCGAGCGCGACGTCGCCGCCCGAAGCGATGTCGGACAGCTTGCCGAAGTTCGACGCCGTCATGTTTTTCGACAAAGAAAGCGAGCCGCCGCTTGAAATATCGGATACTTTGAGGTCCACGTTGTCGAGCGTTCCCGTCGACGCGAGCTCTTCGATGTGGTCGATGCTCTCCATGCCGAGCATACGCTTTGAAAGTCCCACGAGGGTGCCGCCGCCGACGCCCGTACCGCCGAGGTATTCGGTGATCATCTTATCGCCGTCGCGTTTTGCGTAAACGATCGCCGTGCCGGTGCCCATGCTGACGACTATCGCCTCGTCAAGTTCCGAGAGGAAAAGCCCGCCGCGCCCGACGCACTCGAATTCGCTTGCCTTTTCGCACGGGAGACCATAGATCGGTTTTGAAGCGAAGGACGAGCCGACGCCGGTCATGATTATTTTTTTGATGTCGCCGAGCTCGATGCCGTTTTCCGTCGTGAATTTACCGAACGCGCCGTAAAGCGACGTGAGCGGGTCGGTAGCCCTGATGACCTGCGGGGTCAGCATTTTGCCGCGGCGGAACGCGACTATTTTCGTCGTCGAGCCGCCGACGTCGATACCGATGATCTCTTTCATTTTTTCTTCCTTTCAAGCGCGAGCGCGCAGATCGTTTCGCACAGCTCGCCGTACTCTATCCCGATGCGGCGCGCCGCGAGCGGCATGAGCGAGTTTTCCGTCATGCCCGGCAGGGAGTTCGTTTCAAGATAGAAAAATATATTTTTGTTTTCGTTATAAATAAAATCGGAGCGCGAAAAGTCGGAAAGTCCGAGCGCTTCGTGAGATGCGAGCGCAAGGCGGCCGAGTTTGGTTTCCTCATCCGGCGTGAGCCGCCCGGGGCAGATCTCGTCCGTCATTCCGCTTTTGTATTTGCTTAAAAAATCGTACGCGCCGCCGTGCGGGATTATCTCGACGGACGGGAGCGCCCGCCCGCCAAGCACGGAGACGGAAAACTCGCGCCCCGCGATCTTTTCCTCGATCAGCACTCGGTCTTCAAATTCAAAAGCGACGGAGAGCGCGTCTATGGCGTCGCTTTCGCAGTCCGCGAATGACACACCGACGCTCGACCCCGCCGAGCACGGCTTTATCACCGCGGGAAATTTAACCTCCGGCAGCTTGTCGCCGCGTCTGACGACGGCGCCGCGCGGAACGGCGAGTCCCGCGTCGCGGCAGATCAGCTTTGAGATATATTTATCCATCGCCGAGTGGCACGCCGCCATGCCTGAACCGGTATAAACGATCCCGAACGAGTCGAGAAGCGCCTGAATATGTCCGTCCTCTCCCGCTCCGCCATGGAGCGCGAGAAAGCATACGTCGGCGCTTTTGCAAAGATCGATCACCCCGTCACCGACGGCGAAATCTCCGACAGCTCCGCTGCGCCGCACTGCGAGCGGCGGCGATCCCTCTTCGTCGGGAGACGCGCCGAAAGAGACGCTCTTTTGTTCTTTTACGGAGAGCATAACGTCGCACAGAGCGACTTTATGCCCGCGGCGCGCAAGCGCCGACGCAACGAGCCGTCCCGATCTCATCGAAACGTCGTGTTCGGGGCTGACGCCTCCCGCGAGAACTGCTATTTTCATATGTTTTTCCCCTGATTCGTTGATCTATGCCATAATATGCGAAAGGGGAAAAATCGGTCATTTATTCAGCAGTTTTTCGGCGGCGGCGAGGCGCGCGCAGATGACGAAAACGTCCATTGCCGCTTTGAGCTCCTCACACGTCGGGTATGACGGCGCTATTCGGATGTTCGAGTCGAACGGGTCAACGCCGTACGGGTACGTCGCGCCGACGTTTGTCAGCGTCACGCCCGCTTCTTTGCAAAGCTGACCGATACGCTTCGCCGTTCCGGGCAAAGCGTAAAAGCTGACGAAATAGCCGCCGTTCGGCCGTTTCCAGCGGGCGATGTCAAGACCGCCGAGCTCATTTTCAAGCGCGTCCGTTACTATTTTGAATTTCGGACCGAGGATCGCCGCGTGCTTTTTCATGTGCGCTCTGATCCCGTCGGCATTGCCGAAGAATCTGACGTGGCGGAGCTGATTTATCTTGTCGTATGATATTGTCTGATAGTTGATATGCGAAAGGGCGCGGTCGACGTTGTTTTTGCTCGATATGAACGCCGATATGCCCGAACCGGGGAAGGTGATCTTTGCCGTCGAAACAAACATATAGACCATGTCTTCGTTTTTCGTGCCTTTTATGAGGTCGAAGATATTAAGAAGCGCGTCTGGCGTGTCGGTCACGTCGTGAACGATATAGGCGTTGTCCCAGAACACGCGGAAATCCGGCGCGGCGGGCGCGAGCGCGGCGATACGGCGCACCGTTTCGTCGGAATACGTCACTCCGTCGGGGTTTGAGTATTTCGGGACGCACCAGATGCCTTTAATCTTGTCGTCGCTTTTGACGAGGCGCTCGACCTCGTCCATATCGGGACCGTCGTCGGTCATTTTGATGTTTATCATCTCGATGCCGAGATCACCGCACATACCGAAGTGCCTGTCGTATCCCGGAGCGGGGCAAAGGAATTTGATCTTTCCCTGTTTTGCCCACGGATCGCTCACTCCGTCCGTGCCGAATATCATCGCGCGGGCGAGCGCGTTATACATGACTTCAAGCGACGCCGTGCCGCCGATGATGACGTTGTCGCTTTCGACTCCGCAGAGCTCGGCAATAAGGCGGCGCGCCTCGGGGATGCCCGCGAGCACGCCGTAGTTGCGAACGTCAAATCCCGTCTCGGTCTTGCAGTCGTCGCCGTCAAGGATCTTAAGCAGTCCGTTCGATAAGTTCAGCTGTTCGGTGCTCGGCTTGCCGCGCGACATATCGAGACTCAGTCCGAGTTTGACCTTTTCGTCGTATGCCGCGCGAAGCGAGGCGATCTCCGCTTCAAGCTCGGTTTTTGTCATTGATGTATAGCTTTTTTTCATATATGCCCTCGTAAATTGCGGGCGATGATATCGCCCGCAAGTGATGTGTCAAAGTTCTGCGCTGCCCGTTGTGCGCGGGAAAGGAAGCACGTCGCGGATGTTGGCGACGCCCGTGACGAACATGATGAGGCGCTCAAATCCTATGCCGAAGCCCGAATGGTGCGTGCCGCCGTATTTTCGCAGCTCGGTGTACCACCAATAATCCTCTTCGTCAAGTCCGCATCTCTTGTACGCCGCTTCGAGATAGTCGAGACGTTCCTCGCGCTGAGAGCCGCCAATCAGCTCCCCGATGCCCGGAACGAGCATATCCGCCGCCGCGACTGTCTTTCCGTCGTCGTTGAGGCGCATATAGAACGCTTTGATCTCCTTCGGGTAGTTGTAAACGAACACGGGACGGCCGAAAACGGTTTCGGAGAGGTATCTCTCGTGCTCCGTCTGAATGTCGCAGCCCCAATAGGGCTTGAACTCGAATTTGTCGGCGTTCTCTTCGAGTATCTTGATCGCGTCCGTGTAGCTGACGCGCGCGAAATCGTTTTCGACGACGTTGGTCAGACGCTCGATGAGCGTCGTGTCGATGAATTTGTTGAAGAAATCAAGCTCGGCGGAGCAGTTTTTCATCACGTGGCGGATGACGTGCTTTGTCATCGCCTCGGCGACCTCCATGTCTCCCCAAAGATCGCAGAAAGCCATTTCCGGCTCGATCATCCAGAATTCAGCCGCGTGGCGCGCGGTGTTCGATCGCTCGGCACGGAAAGTCGGACCGAACGTATATACGTTCGAGTAAACCTGCGCGAACGCCTCGACGTTGAGCTGTCCCGAAACGGTGAGACTCGACGCTTTGCCAAAAAAGTCCTCGGTGTAATCGACCTTGCCGTCCTCTGTTTTCGGGAGGTTGTCGAGATCGAGGGACGTGACGCGGAACATCTCGCCCGCGCCCTCGGCGTCAGACGTCGTGATGATCGGCGTGTGAACGTAAACAAATCCGCGCGAATGGAAAAACTCGTGGAGCGCGAACGCCGCCTCGCTTCTGACGCGGAATACCGCGGAGTAGAGGTTCGTTCTCGGGCGCAAATGCGGGATGGTGCGTAAAAATTCAAGCGTGTGGCGCTTTTTCTGTATCGGGAAGTCGGGCGTCGACGCGCCTTCTACGGCGATGCTCCCGGCTTTGATCTCAAACGGCTGTTTTGCTTCGGGCGTCAGCTCGAGCGTGCCCGTTACGACGAGCGCCGCGCCGACGTTCTGCTTTGCGATCTCGGTATAGTTTTCAAGTTTATCCGCCTCGAAAACGACCTGAACGTTCGAGAAATAGCTACCGTCGTTAAGCTCGATAAAACCGAATGCGTTTGACGCGCGTATCGAGCGCGCCCAACCGCAGACGGTAACTTGCTTCCCGCCGAAGCTCTCCTTATCCTTGTATATCTGTGCCACTGTTGTTCTTTCCATAATATATGCCTCATTATAATTTATGATTACGTACATTCTATCATAGTTTCGGAAAAAAATAAAGGGGGAAAGGAAAAATTTTTATTTTTCCTTGATAATAAAACGTTTTGTACTTTTCTTGCCCGCGCAAGAAAAGTGCAAAGAAAAATCCCGCTTTTGCGGGATTTTCGGTCACGTTCTGTTTTCAAGATACGTCACGACGTCCCGGACCGTGACGAACTTGACGAGTTCCTCATCGGGAACGGTGATGCCGTATTCGTCCTCGATAGTCATCAGGAGTTGAAGGATATCGAGCGAGTCCGCGCCGAGGTCGTCCATGATCTTCGACTCGGGCAGGACCTCCTTGTTTTTGAGTCTTAACTGTTTAATGAGAATTTCCTTTACCTTTTCAAACATTTTCCGTCCTCCGAATGTTCAGTTTTGCGCCGCCGCGACGGACGCCGCTATTTTTGCGTTCAGATCGCTCAGTCCCATAAGATACGCCTGATCGATGCACTTTTTGACAGCCGTCGCGTTGCTGCTGCCGTGTCCTTTGACGATTATCTTTTCCGTCCCGAGAAGGACGCTGCCGCCGTAGTTCTGATAGTTCATGAACTCTTTTTCTTCCATGAACATCTTTTTCATCAGCGCCGCGCCGATTTTGTAGATAAGTTTTGAGTAGATGTCTTTTTTGAGTTTTTTGAGCAGTTCGAGCGCCGTGCCCTCCGTCGTTTTGACGAGGACGTTGCCCGAAAAGCCGTCGCATACGACAAGGTCGTATTTGCCCGAGAGCAGATCGCGGCTCTCCATGTTGCCGACGAAATTTATCACTTTTGACGCCGCGAGGATGGGGTACGCTTCTTTTCTGAGATTGTCTCCCTTTTCCGTTTCGGTGCCGACGTTAAGCATTGCGACGCGCGGCGACGATATGCCGTACACGTTTTCAATGTAGCGGCTGCCCATTATCGCAAAATCGAGGAGCTGGTCGGGCAGGATGTCGACGTTTGCTCCGCTGTCGCATATCCCGACGATCCCGCCGCTCATTGTAGGCAGTATCGGGCAGAATGCGGGGCGGCGTATTCCCTCTATGCGCCCGATTCGGAGCGTTGCCGCCGTTATGAGCGCGCCTGTCGCTCCCGTTGAAACGACTCCCGCGATCGTATCGTCGTCGTGCAGGATTCGGATCGCCTTTATCATCGAGCTTTCTTTTTTCAGCCGCACCGCGTCGGTCGGCTTGTCTTCTCCCGTTATAACGTCGGGCGCATGGACGATTTCGACGCGGTCTCCCTCATATCCGAGCCGAGCGAGCTCGGCCATGATCTTTTCTTCGTCGCCCGTCAGAACGAGCGAGAGATCGTCGTGTTCTTTCAGCGCGAGGATCGCGCCCTCAATGTTTGCCGACGGACTTTTATCGCCGCCGAAGCAGTCAATTACAAGTTTCAATCCGAGCCCTCCGTCAGTTTTTTCACATAGGCGCGGCGGCGCTTGTGCTGTACCGCGTCAAATCGCTTCCATTGGTTTTGGATAGCGTGGTTGTCTTCGAGATTTAGGTTTGTTTCGGCGTATTTCACGCCGTCCTCTTTGAGCATATTGAGAAGCCCGTATGAAATGATCGTGCTGATCCCGCGATTTGAGTATTCCGGGTCGACGGCGATGAGTCCGAGGTCGATGATATCGGGGCGCTTTATCGCTTTCAGCAGACGCAGAAGCGCCGCGGGGGTGAGCTTGCCGCCCGACTTCTGCACTGCTTTCGCTATCGACGGGAAGCACAATCCGAGACACACGAGCTTATTGTTTTTATCGAGTATTACCGCAACGTGTTTGAGGTCGATGATCAGCATGAAATTTGAGATCATCATCTTTTTCATCCCGTCTGTAAACGGAACGGTGCCGTATAGGTCGGCATATGCGACGTCGAGAAGTTCAAAAAAGTCGTCCCCGTATTTCTTTATGAAATCGCGGGTGTTTTTCGCCTCGCCGAAATGAAGATCGTAACGCTTCATAATGAATTCGGACATTTTTTTCAGCGTGCCGTCGTCGTCCTTCGGGAGATAAATCTTGCTTTCCGTCCAGTCGACTTCCTTGACATATCCGCAGTTTTCGATCAGCGTCTGATAGTAGTCGGCGTTGTACTGCTCCTCAAACGTCGAGAGCTCGTCAAATCCCTCGATGAGCAGTCCCTCGCGCTCGAGATCGGAAAATCCGAGCGGACCGCAGGCGGTGTCCATTCCGTTGTCAATCGCCCATTTTTCAGCCGCGGCAAAGAGCGCGTCGGCGACCGACTGATCGTTTATCGCGTCGAATCTGTTGAAACGCACGCGCTTTTCGCCTCGTTTTTCATTGCTCGCCGTCTGGATGATCGCCTGTATACGACCGACCTGCCTGCCGTCCTCGTATGCGTTGAAGCACGCCGTTTTGCACGTGTCGGAATAAACGAAACCATTTTTGAACATTTTCATTTCGTCGCCGTAAAGCGGCGGAACGAAGCATGGGTTGCCTTTATAGAGCTTCAGCGGAAAGTTTATGAATTCCTTTTGCTGTTTTCTTGTCGTGACCTGTGCAACAGTTACCATTGCAAGTCCTCCGTTGTGATAAATTATCTGTGTATCGAATGGAAGCTGATGCCGCAGGCGTTCGGGCCGCTGTGGCTGCCGATCGTCGGGTTGACGTCGCAGACCATGATGTTCAGCTTGTCGCCGAATTTCTTTATGAGCTCTTCCTTGACTTCGGCGACGATGTCGTCACAGTCGGAGTTCGCAATGATCACGCGGTGTTCCCCGATCTTGTCGCCGAGCTCTTCGACATACCCGATGAGGCGGGCGATCGCTTTCGCTCTGCCCTTTTCCTTGCCGATGCTTATCATTTTGCCCTCGTCGTTGACGTGGATGATCGGGCGGATGCCGAGAAGCGTTCCCATTGTGCCCGCAAGACCGCTGACTCTGCCGCTGTGACGGAAGAATTTGAGATCGTCGGCAAAGAAATACACGGCAAAGTGATCGACTTCGTTATTTGCCCATTCGACGATCTCCTCCGCGCTCTTTCCCGCTTTATAAAGCTCGCCGATCTCAAGAACGATATTGAGCGCGAGGATGGAAATGCCCTTTGTGTCTATTTCATAGAACTTGCGCTCGGGATATTTCTTCAGAAGCTCGTCGACGACGGGGCGCATTACATCGAACGTCGCCGACATTGCGGCGGAAAAATGAACGTACATTATGTCGCTGCCCTCGGCAAATATCGGCTCAAAGTAATTTCTGTAGCTTTCGGCGCTGATGGCGCTCGTGTTGGGGAGTGCGCCGCCGCGGAGCTTTTCAAAAAAAGCGTGGGAATCGTAAACGTCGTAATCAACATAAGGATAAGTCGTCACGCCGTCGATACTGTACGGCATGCTGATGAGACTGTAACCGTATTCTTTCGCAAGAGCCGGCGTGATGTCGGTATCTGTGTCTGTAAAGAGCTTTAACATTTGCTTTTCCTCCGTTATTCAAGAATTATGATGTAATCGTATATCGGCTGACCGCCGTTTATCATTATTATTTCGGTGCGGCGGTATGATTCTTTCAGTTTCGCGTATGCCGCCTGCGCTTCCTCGTCCGTCGCGTCGGAGCCGACGATGAGGAGCATGATGTCGTAGTCGCCCGCGCCGAGCTTTTCGGTGAGGGCGAGAAGCGCGTCGTTCCTGCTCTTTTCGGAGACGTAGATCGTATCGTCGACAAAGCCGATGTATTCGTCTTTTCTGACCGTGACGCCGTCCTTTTCCGTGTCGCGCACGGCGACGGAGACCGCGCCCGTGACGACTCCCTCGATTATCTCTTTCAGATTTTCGACGATGTCGTCCGCCTCGCCGACCGACTGGTCAAACATCGAGATAGCGGCGTAGCCCTCGCCGATCGCCCTCGTCGGGATGATCCTGACGTCCGCTTTGTCGTAAAGCGCCGCCGCCTGCTTTGCGGTCAGCACTATGTTCGAGTTGTTCGGGAAGACGAAGATCACGTCGGCGTTTACTTTTTCAAATGCGTCGATGAGGTCCTGCGCCGACGGATTCATGCTTTGTCCGCCGTCGACGACCGCGTCGCATCCGAGGGAGACGAAAGTCTCCTTTATCCCCTCCCCCGCGGCGACGGTGACGATACCGTATTTCTTGTGCGGGTTATACGTTATCGGCTCGTAGTTGTTCTGTATCGTCGTTTCGTTATGCTGAAGCGTCATGTTTTCGATCTTCAGCGTCAGAAATTCGCCGTATTTCTGGCAGTGGTTCAGAATATCGCCGGGCTTCATCGTGTGCACGTGGACCTTGACGATCGTTCCCTCTTTGAATATTACGAGGGAATTTCCTACGCTGTTGAGGTAATCCGCGAGAGGTGTGATCTCGAAGTTATCCACGTCGACCTTCGAGCGCTGAAGCTGAAGCAGAAATTCCGTGCAGTAGCCGAATTCGAGTTCGCTGTCCTCGTTGAATTTCGTGATATCGACCGTTTTCTGAGCGGGAGCGGGAATACTGAAATCCGATATCTCCTCGCCCGAAAGAGCGCGGCGCATTCCCTCCGCTATGTAGACAAATCCCGCGCCGCCGCTGTCGACGACGCCTGCTTCCCGCAGCACGTCAAGCAGATCGGGAGTGCGATCGAGAGAGCGGCGGAGCTCGCACGTCAGATCTTCAAAATAGCTCTCGAAAGATTCTCCGTCGGTGATCTTCGAGCCCGCAAAGCTTACGGCGTCTTTATACACGGTCAGTATCGTTCCCTCAACGGGACCGGAACCGGCGCTGTACGATTCGTCGACCCCCGCTTCGAGCGCTTTCTGCATATCGTATATATCGGCGGATTGGCAATCTCCGAGGCCGCGCGATATGCCCGAAAAGATACGGGAAAGGATCACTCCCGAATTGCCGCGCGCGCCGAGAAGCATTCCTCTCGCGGCGAGCGACGCCGTTTTAGAAAGAGAGCGGTTTTCGTTCGTCTTTATCATTGAAGCGCCGGAATTGATCGTCATGAACATATTGTCGCCCGTATCCCCGTCGGGAATGGGGAAAACGTTCAGATCGTTGACGATCTTTCTGTTCGCGGAAAGATTGGCGGCGCCCGCCTCGATCATTTTCGCAAACAGTATTCCGTCGATTTGAGTTGTATTCATATATCGTCCTCGCTGATGTAATTTTCATTTCAAGCGTTCCGCGCCGGCGCGGCGCGCTTTATTATTATAATAAAAATATCAGGATAAATCAATATCCATCTTAAAGAAAAACGACGGAATGCGCAAAAAAGGGACAAAATCGCACTTATATGTGCGTTTTCCGCGCCGATTGGAAATATTTTCCTCAAAATGAATAAAACCTCTCAAAGACGAGAATAATTCGTTCAAGCAAAAAAAGAAAAGGGGGAAACAAAAATGAAACACCTTGTGATATTCGCGTCTCTTGTGCTCGTTCTCTCGGCGCTGTGCTGCGTCGTGCCGACGAGAGCGGAAACGGAGATATACAGAAACGTCGTGCGCCTGCACGTCGTCGCAAATTCGGACGGCGAGCGCGATCAAGAGACGAAGCTCGCCGTGCGCGACGCGGTGCTCGGCAAGATCGGCGACTTGACGGCGGGAGCCGCGGATTCAGACGGCGCGGCGCTTATGATATCCGAAAGTATCGGAGACATCCGCTCGCTCGTCGACGCGGCGCTGATCGAACGAGGGGAAAGCGCGGCGGCGTCGGTAACGCTGTCCGAAGAATACTATCCCGAAAAATCGTACGGCGACGTAACGCTCCCCGCGGGAAAATACACATCTCTCCGGATACGGCTCGGGCGCGCCGAGGGTCATAACTGGTGGTGCGTGCTCTTCCCCGCCGTTTGCACGTCGGCGGCGAGGGCGTCGAGCGTATTCAAACAAACAGGGTTTTCCACCGAGCAGATCAATGTATTGACCGAAGATGAAAAACCCGTATACAAGATCAAATTCAAAATTCTCGAGCTGTTCGGCGGCTACGCCTGATGTAGTCGACGATATACCCCTCGCGCACGCCCGAAAGACTTATCACGGCGCGAGTGACGCCGAGAAGCGAGATTATCTTTTCGTAAGCGACGGCGCCGGGGACGATCGACGTCGTCCTGTCGGGGCAGATACGCTTGATGAGGGACAGGTCGCCGTCCGCATCCGCGACAGCGGTCGTCTTTACCGCCGCAAAGCGATCGCTCGTCATAACGTATCCGTCGGGCGCTTCATTCCGATTTTCAAGCGTTGCGTCGATGCGCGAAAGCGCGCGCGCCGTGCCGCCGATGAGATACGCCGTACCGCCGAAATCAAGCAACGGTGCGGCTTTTTTCATTTCATTCTCAACGTAATCCGCGATGTTTTCGCGCTCTGTCGCCGATGGGAACGGCTCGTCGCGGCGAGCGCCGCAGAACGATTTCCAGAGTCCGAGCGAGCCGATGGGCATGCTGCAGATATGCTTTATCTCGCCTTTTTCATACGCGATGAATTCCGTGCTTCCGCCGCCCATATCGACGACGACTCCGCGCGGCGCAAGTTTATGTCCGAAGTGCTCTTTCGTGGCGATGAAATCGAACCGCGCCTCGTCCTGCCCGCTGATTATTTCGATATCTATGCCGAGGCGCGCCTTGATCTTTCCGAGCACCTTGTCGCCGTTCGATATCGAGCGCAGACTCGCCGTTGCAAACGCCGCAAAATTGTCGCACGGCACGCTGTTCGCCTTTGCGAGATACTCGCGCAAGAGCGAGAAAAGCTTGCCCTCTCCGTCGGCGGAGAGCTTGCCGCCGTCGATGTACGAGATGAGCTTCAGCATTGCGCGCGACGACATAGTGACGGAAAAAGCGCCGCTTTTTTCGTCTATCTCGTATATGTTCATCCTGACGCTGTTCGAGCCGATGTCGACAACGGCGAGAAGTTCTCTTTCTTCCTGCGGACAGTTCATCGCGCGCCTCCCGTTTTTTCATTACTGCTATATTCTATCACAAACCGCGCGAAAACGCAAGAGGGATCGTGAGCGAAAAATCCGCGCTTGACATTTTGTAAAAAACGGGGTATAATTAGTATGAATAAAGAAAAATTCCCGCGCGGTGCGGCGAAAGGAGCCCGAAATGGTAAAAACAACAGTCAAGATCGAAGGAATGATGTGCGGAATGTGCGAAGCGCACATGAACGACGCGTTCCGTAAAAATTTCAAAATCAAAAAAGTTACATCCTCGCACTCGAAAAACGAAACGGTCATAACATCCGTTTCTCCGCTCGACGCCGAGGAAATAAAAAAAGTCGTCGACGAAACGGGATATAAATTCGTATCCGTTTCGAGCGAGGAATGCTGAACCGAAAAACAATATAGAAAAGGAAAAAAGCCATGACATACGTTCTTTATAATTCACTTTCAAATAACAAGACGGGCAAGGAAGCGATCGCGCCTCTTCTCGAAAAGCTGAAAGACGAAAAAACGGAGACGATCGACATCACGACGATCTTTAATTACGCGAGCTTTTTCGAGAGCAAGCAGGCGGACGACAAGTTCATCATCTGCGGCGGCGACGGAACGATCAACCGTTTCGTCAACGACACGAAGGATATCGAAAAGCATAATATTTTTCACTACGCGACGGGAAGCGGCAACGACTTCATGACCGACATCGGCGTAAATAAGGGCGATATCGTCCCGCTTGACGATTACATAAGAAATCTGCCGACGGTCACGGTCAACGGCAAAGACTGTCTTTTCGTCAACGGCGTCGGATACGGCATCGACGGCTACTGCTGCGAGGTCGCGGACGAGCTGAAAAAGACGTCGGACAAACCGATCAATTATTCGTCCATCGCCATCAAAGGTCTGCTCGGCAAATTCAAGACGAGAAACGCGAAGGTCACGGTCGACGGCGTGACGAAGGAATACTCAAACGTCTGGCTCGCTCCCGCGATGAACGGTCGCTACTACGGCGGCGGCATGATGATCGCGCCCGATCAGAGCAGGATCAAAAACGAGACGCTCTCCGTCGTCGTTCTTCACGCGAAGAGCAAGCTCAAAACGCTCATGGTCTTCCCGTCCATATTTAAGGGCGAGCACGTCAAACATCCCGAAATGGTCGAGATACTGACGGGCAAGGAGATCAAGGTCGAGTTCGACAAGCCGACGGCGCTGCAGATAGACGGCGAAACCGTACTCGGCGTGACGGAATACACGGCGAAAGCCGCGGTACCGGCGAAGGTGTAAGTACATAAGTATATAATGAAAAGCCCGCTTTCGCGGGCTTTTCTCTAATTCAGTGCTTGTTTGATCAAATCGTGCATTTGCGAAGTGATGTTGCTTATCGCTTCGTTTCTGGCTTCGTCGTCATCGAAGTCGACCGTCGTGTCCAACACTTTGCCGTACATCGTCTGAATAAAGTCGATAACGCTTTTGTCGATCTTCTTTTCCGGCTTTGCGTTCGGCTTCAGCTCGTCTACCATTTTCAAGTAGAACTCGATGAGCTTCTGATTCGTCGCTTCGCGCGCTTTTACCGTTTCGGCGACGGCTTCGGCGACCTTGTCGTTCGTTCCGCCCTGCTCGATCGTCGCTTCGCTGTTTGATGCGGCGGATTTGAGCGCGTCCATCGCTTCGGTGATGTGCTTTTGGTCGTTTGCGATGCGCTCGATCTGTTCAAGCGCGTATTCGAGGTTATACTTCGATGCGGGTACGGTCGTTTCCGTAACTTCGCCTGTGGTTTTGTCGATGTTTATGTTATCCATTTTATTGTCCTCCAAAATTTTATTCGGCGGACACGCAAGGCAAATGGTGTTTTCATCCACAAAGCGTGCCCTGCCGTTCTTAACAAGACCTTTTGCCCGTTTCGGGTAGGTCGCTTCGAGAATATTGCCTTTTTCATCGACGACTTTTACGTTTTTTTCGATGGGTGTCATCCCCTTTCGTCTTTTGAAAATAAAAATAAAGCCCCCGTATGCTGTTTTTTGTAATGGGTGCCTGCCCCTCGTGGCTTATACTACCGTCCGTTTTTTATTATGGGTGCCGTCCCCTCGGTAAAAACATAATAACATAAAAAAACGCTTTTGTCAATACTATATGTACTTTTTTTCAGCGCGAAAGAAAAAGTACGCTTCATTGTTATTTGATGATGTGACCGCGCATCGTCGCCATACAAAAAAAAGTCGGGCAAAAGCCCGACTTTTTCAAAATCCTTCAAATTCGCTTTCTCCGCACTTTTCAAGGCACGCAAGGTACTTCTCGACGTCAATGTGATATATGTCGGCAAAGTAGTGCGATACGCTCGTTTTGCCGCCCTCCGTCCATTCGATCTTGGCAAACGTGCTCACTGACGGGAGCGAGACGGCGGAAAGCGCCGTCACTTCATTGGCGCGTGAGACGCCGTGCCCCTCGGCGAGAAGCGCGCCGCTCTCGGCGTCTGTGACTTTATACGATATCTCAGCGTCGCCGAGCGTGTCGTTCGACGCGACGAGCGAGAGTTTGCCGTCCGTTTCTTTTAACATCAGGTACACGGGCGCGTAAGCGCGCTTCATAAAGCCGAACGCGAGCTTGCGCTTGCCGTAGTAATCGACGATCGCCTCGCACGAAAGCGGCCATCCGTCTGCAAGGTTCCAATAAATTATTCCCGTGCGGCGCCACTTTTCACCGCGGAAGAGTTCGATGAAATATTTGACTGCTTCCGCGTGGACGATCTGGCTTATCTTCGCAAATTCCGCGTACGTTTCGGGGAGCTTTCCGACGTAATCGGTGACTTTCTTTTCGAGCATTTTCATACGGTACTTATAAGGCGATTCGCGGTGCGTCAGCTGCGTTTCCGTCGCGTGCGCCATCCAGTGATCGTTCGCCTCGCCGCTTTCGGAGATTATCGGGTAGAGGTTCTCCTTGCCGATGAATTTTTCGGCGCTCGCGGGCGACACCGCGCCGTGATGACCGATCTCGCTGACGAAGCGGCACTCCGATTTTGTGTAGTAATCGCTACGGTAGTGCGGTCTGTCGCCCCACAGATGCTCCTCGGGCGAGTGGAGCCCGAGTTTGAAACACTCCTCGGAAATATAGGGAGAGGACGGCAGATACGGGCGTGAGAAATCGTGCATTCTGATAAGGCGCGGCAAAAGCTCGCGCGTGATTACGTTTTCGTTCGGGTCGCGCACGACGCCGCCCCACGTATTATACGTACAGTCGCACTCGTTGTCGCCCGACCAGAGCACAAGCGACGGGTGGCGGCGCAGGCGGATGATCTGATATGTCGCTTCCTCTTCGAGCTTATCGGCAAACGTCCTGTCCTGCGGGTAGACGGCGCAAGCCATCATGAAATCCTGCCAGACCATAATGCCGTGCTCGTCGCAGTAGTTGAAGAATTTATCGTCCTCGTATATGCCGCCGCCCCACATCCTGACGCAGTTCGAGCCAGTGTCATAAAGGGCTTTCAGCCCGCGGTCGAGCATTTTTTCGTTCTCGGACGGGAACGGAGAGAGAGGCGACCAGTTGACGCCGCGGCAAAACGTCGGCGTATTGTTTATTCTGAACACAAATTCGCCCTCGCCGTCCTTTATGCTATCCGAGCGGACGAGCTCGACGGTGCGCACGCCGACTTTGAGACAATACGTATCAAGCACTTCGCCGTCGCGGATCAGCTCGGCGCGGCAGTCGTATAGATTTGACTCACCGTAGCCGCGCGGCCACCAGAGCTTTGCGTTCTCGATGACGAACGCCATGCGGCTGTACTGCGTGCCCCACGGGGTGATCTCCTCACTGAATTCGCTGTCGCCGCATTTACCGCTGAAGCGGATGAGGTAATTCTGAACCATATCTCCCGACACGGAAATGTCAAAATATATGCGTATCTTGGCTTTGTTTTCGTCGGGCTTTGTATAGAGGGTGTAAACGAAAACGTCGTTTATCGCGTCGGCTTTTTCGCTCACGACGTAAACGGGCTTCCATATCCCGCCCGACGCGACGCGCGGCAAAATATCCCAGCCGAACGAATACGCCGCTTTGCGTATATACATCCCCTGATAGTTATACCACAGCGCGTTCGACTGCGCGGGGACTTTATATTTTCTCGCTTCGATGACGGCGGGCGTGATATGAACAACGAGCTCGTGCTCGCCGCTCCCCGTCACAGCCGCGCGATGCGGGATGAACATGTTTTCGGTGCGGAGGATGTGTTTTCCGTCGAGATATACATCGGCGATCGTGTCGACTCCCTCAAACAGCAGCGCATCGCCTTCCGTGAAATCGCATGTGAATTTTGTCACGTACCACAGGTGCATCGTTTCAAGGTATTGGAGTTTTATGAGATTATCGCCGAAAAACGGATCGGGGATCTTGCCCGCGCGGTACATATCGAGCACGAAGCACCCCGGCACCTCGGCGGGAATTTTATCCGCGCCGCGACGCGCGAGCGCGCTCTCGCTCGTGACGCTTTCCGCCCAGCTTTTGCAGTCGGCGTTTCTCGAATAGTAAACGCTCCAGCCCGATGAGATATTCAGTTTCTTTACGTCCATACGCCCCTCCGTGATTTATCTTAAATTTGTCGATTATTTTTCTGTCATTTTAATGAAAACGTCGATCTTCGTTTCGCGCCAGATGGTATAGCGCGGCAGGCGGAACGCATTCTCGCCGCCGACGGGATCGGCTATTGTGTAAGCGCATTTGTACCCGCATTTTTTCGCCGCGGCAATGACGCGCGCGTCAAATGCGCCGTAGGGATAGGCAAGCGACGTCGCCTTTTTGCCCGTCAATTTTTCGATCTTTTCCGTCGACGCGGAAAGTTCGGTCATAATCTCGCTGTCGGAAAGCGCCGTCAGGTCGCGGTGCGTTTCGGTATGAGAGCCGAACATAACGAGTCCCGACGCCGTCATTTCGCGTATCTCGTCGTCGGTCAGGTGTCCCTCGGCGGGGGAAGTGATGAGAAAAACCGTCGCTTTGAAGTTATATTTTTTCAGTATCGGGAACGCCTCGGTGTAGACGTTCTCGTATCCGTCGTCAAACGTGATCGCCGCCGTTTTGTATTTGTATTTTCCGTATTCGTCGGCAAAAACGGAGGTAAAGCCCGCGTCGGAAAGCCACGCGATCTGCTTCTCGAATTCGAGCGGCGAAACGAAAAGCGATTCGTTTTCGTTCGTCATGTCCGATATCGCATGATACATGAACGCCTTGGTGACGTACCTTTCCGACGAGCCGGCGGAAACGATCGCCGCAAGCACTATCGCCGCCGCGACGATGAGCGCCGCCATCACCGCGATGACCTTGAATGAAGACTTCATCTTTTTCACCTCCGATAATATTTTACCATCAAATCGCCTGTCGGTCAAGAAAAAAAGCGCCGCCCTCCGAATATAATTTTAACATATCATCTTCCGGAGGGTAACAATGCTCGGATTTTTTTCATTTCTCGCGTCAAATTTCCTATATCTGTTCCTCAAAGTCTCATACACGCAGAGCTTTCCGCCGCCGCTGTCGCCGAAAGAGGAGGCGGAATGCTTCAGGCAATACAAGGAGGATGGCGACATGGCGGCACGCTCGCGGCTGATCGAGCACAACCTGCGCCTTGTGGCGCACATCGTGAAAAAATACTACACGCAAAGTCAGTGTCAGGACGATCTGATCTCCATCGGCACGATCGGACTGATAAAGGCGATCGACACGTTCGACATCAAAAACGGCGCGCGATTTGCGACTTACGCGGGCAAGTGCATGCAGAACGAGATACTGATGTATTTCCGCGCTCAGAAAAAGACGGCGGGCGAAGTCTCGATGAACGAGCCGATCGACACCGACAAGGACGGCAATCCCCTGACGTACATCGACATCATCAGCGTCGACGATACGATCGCCGACGACATCGACTCAAAGACGAAAGCTCAGCGCGCGATGAAGATAATCATGAGCGATCTACCTGAACGGGAACGGAAGATCCTCGTTTTGAGATACGGCCTCGACGGGCGCGCGCCGCTCGCTCAGCGCGAGGTGGCGGAGCTGCTCGGTATTTCGCGCTCGTACGTCTCTCGCATTGAAAAGGCGGCGCTCGAAAAAATCGGCAAGATGATATAAAATCTTGCAAAAGTCGCGCTTTTGTGATAAAATATCGGTAAAAACAAAAAAGGAGAAAAACAAATGAGCGATTTAAGCGAAGCGACTTCTCAACACGAGATAATCGGCTACACAAACAGCGGCGTGCCGTTCGAGCGAACGACAAATCCCGACGCGCAGTGGTTTTTTGATCCCACGCAGCTCGGGCTGTTCATCCATTTCGGCATTTCGACGGTTCACGGCGACTGCGACATCTCGTGGGGGATGATGGACAATCCCGAACGAAAGGCAAAGGGTAACGGATGGCTAACGCCATACGATTATTGGAAGCAGGCGGAGGTCTTCGATCCGAAGAAATTTGAGCCCGAGCGGTGGCTCTCGGCTGTCAAAGAGGCGGGATTTTCGTATGCCGTTTTCACGACTCGCCACCACGACGGCTATGCGATGTGGCCGAGCGACGCAGGCGATTTTTCGACAAAACAGTATATGCACGGGCGCGACCTCGTAGGCGAGTACGTCACGGCGTGCCGCGCCGTTGGGCTGAAAGTCGGGCTTTACTATTCTCCGCCCGACTGGCACTTCAATCAGAAATATATGTCGTTCATGGTGGGCTCGCGGAGCGAAAAATATCCCGACAGACCGAACAAGGACATATATCATAACCCGATAGGCGACATCCCCGGAATGCCCGCCGATCACTACGACTCTTACACCAAGTACGTCAACGCGCAGGTGACGGAGCTTCTGACCCGGTATGGAAAAATTGACATTCTGTGGTTTGACGGCTCGATGAAAGACACGTCGAAGATAATCACGATAGATGAGATACGCGCGCTGCAGCCGTCCATCGTCGTCAACGATCGCCTGTGGGGCGTCGGCGATTACAACACGAAATACGAGTGCTATTTGCCATCAGAGCGTCCGACGGCGAAATACTGGGAGGCGTGCGAGTGCTGGCACGTCGGAGGGGGCTGGTCGTACGTCAAGAATGCCGACAAGTTCCGCTCGCTCGATTACATGACCGAGCACTATTCGATCGTAAAAAAATTCGGCGGGAATTACCTGCCGAACATCGCGCCCGACCGCGACGGCGCTGTACCCGAGGGCTTTTACGCCGCGTGCCGCGAATTCGGGGAACAGATAAAGGAGATATAAAAACAACCGCCCGCTTTTGCGGGCGGTCATATTATTTCAAGCGTCTTTTTGTTCTTCTATTTGCTCCGTGATGTAATTTTCCACGTTGTCATAAGGAATGCCGAGCACGATGGAAAGCTCGCAGT
>JAFXWT010000367.1 GCA_017542695.1 Clostridia bacterium | reverse complement strand
CTCGTGACCCGCCGTTATATCGCGGGGCTCGAGGGTGACCGCAGTATTTTCTTCGCGGCGGCTGACGTCGTCGCGGACGACGACGTAAACGCAAAGGACGTCCTTAAAATGAGACGTTTCATCGCCGGCCTCGACGAGTTGGACGGAAACAACGAGGACGGGGCGTACGACGTAAGCGAGATAAAAATAGGCGGGAGGAACGTCGCCCGCTTTACGATCATCTGTCCCGACAGCGTACCGGAGGGCTCGGGGGCATATCTTCCCTCGATACGGTTCGCGGCGGGAGAGCTTCGCGACTATATCCGCGGAGCCTGTGGCGTCGATCTCAATATCGCGTACAGCGACGAGGGCATCGACGGATATTTCATAAGATTTGAATACGATGAAGACGACAGCTACGATCTCGGCGCCGAGGGATTCGTGATCGAAGTCACGGACGGGGGCGACCTCGTTTTCACCTGCGGCACGATGAGAGGCGCCGTTTACGGAGCCTATACGTTCCTTGAGGACGTCGTCGGATACAGATTCATGACGGGTTACGTCAACTACCTTTACACGAGCGAACAGATCGACGTCCCCGTCGGGTTTTACGACAAACAGGTGCCGACTTTCGAGTACCGCTCCGTCGGTATGAACGGACCGAGCGCGAACTACGCAAAACTCCGCATCAACGGTATCGACGGAGACGCGAAATCTACGCCCGAAAACGGCGGAGGGGTCAATCCGGTATTTCCTCACGCCCATTCGTTCGTCTATCAGATGGCGGGATGGGACAAATGGAAGAGCGGCACTCTGTCCGATACGACGGATCAGCCGTGTCTGACGGACGAGAAAACTTACGAAAAGATCATTGATTTCAATTACAGACTGATCGATTACTATCAGGAACTGAAAGGCCTTACTCTCGGCTACGATTTCACTCACGTCCCCTGTTCGCAGAACGACAGCGGCAAATTCTGCTCCTGCGCGAAATGCAAAGAGGTCTACGCCGAGGAAATGAGCATCGCCGGCACTCTTATCCGCCTGTCGAACCGCGTGGCGGAAAAAATATGCGCCGACTATCCGATGCTCGGCGTCTATACGGTCGTGTACTACGGAACGCAGGTCGTTCCGAAGTCGACCCGCCCCGACCCGAGAGTCACGATCTGTTTCTGTAACGTGGGATGCAACAATCATACTCTTCGCGATCAGGACGCCTGCGACGAGGCGGGCGGAAACCGCGCTCTTGCTCAAAACATCGTTATCACACCGGAAGAGTACGGACTTGGCACGGAACCGATCACGAACAGGCAGTATATGGACTGGCTGAAGGGGTGGCTCGAACTGACGGACAACGTCTGGTTCTGGTATTACAGCACCGTCTTCTTCCACTTCGCGTCCCCGTCTCCCGACCTTTTCAACTTCTGGGACGATATGAAATATCTCGCCGAGCTCGGCGTCAAGGGAGTTTACGTCGAGGGCAATCACTTTTATGTTGACTATAACTTTGAATTTATGCGAGCGTATTTGCTCT
>JAFXWT010000366.1 GCA_017542695.1 Clostridia bacterium | reverse complement strand
GGCGGCGAGGGCGAAGTGCGCGCCGTGCTCGACTCGCAGAACGCGGGGGTGCCGCTCATTGCGACGGCGCACGGAAAGAGCGTGCGCGAGCTTTATTTTCGACCTAATGTAAAAATGCTGATCGACGCGGGCGTTTTCCGCTATCTGATCGGGATAACGAGGCGCGGCGGCGATTTCATCCTCGACGTGACGGACACGCGGGAGGGATCGTGAGATACGTCGGCGCGGCGTTGATATTCATTGCGTCGGTGCTTTGCGGCGTTTATCTCGGGGAAAAGAAAAAGGCGGCGCACGCCGAGTGCGAGGCGTTCCTCGAACTGTTCCGATACGCGCGCTCCGAGATAAGTCTTTTCTATACTCCGACGAAATTGATCTGGCGCGGATTTGATAACAAAGTGCTTTCGTCGCGCGGATTTCTCGCCGCGCTCGCGTCGGCGGAGGAAGGCGCCGTGTATTTCGACGCTTTCACGCGCGCTTTCGACATGACGGAAAAGTCGCTTTATATGAGCGCGGAGGCAAAAAACGTCGTCCGTGCGTTCGGCTCGGTGATCGGAAAGAGCGACGGAGAAGAACAGCTCGCGCGGATAGACGCGCTCATTTCCGACATGACGGAGATATGCAAAAAGGCGAAGGGCGACGCCGCGCGCGACGCGAAGCTATATCTCACGGTCGGCTTTTCGCTCGGCGCGGCGATATTCATACTGCTCATTTAGGGGTGACAAATGAAAACGGAACTGATACTGAAGATCGCGGGGATAGGGATTCTCGTCGCTGTGGCGAGCCAGATACTTTCAAAGACGGGGAGAGACGAGCAGGCGACGCTCGTCATCGTGGCGGGGATAATAATCGCGCTGCTTTTGCTTGTCGGCGAGATCGGCGGGTTGTTCGACACCGTGAAAGGTCTGTTCGGTTTGTGAACATATTAAAAATATGCGGCGTGGCGCTGATCGCCGCGTTTTCCGTCGGGATACTTAAAATATACAAATCGGAGTTTGTGCTGCCCGTCAGCGTCGTTTCGTCAGTTGTTCTGCTCGGCGCGGCGCTTGCGATGATGACGCCGATATCGGCGTATCTTGGCGAGATGTCGTCGCTCGGCGGCTTTGGCGTGTATTTTTCGTCGATAATGAAGGCGCTCGGGATCGGGATCGTCGCCGACACCGCCGCGTCTCACTGCCGCGACGAAGGACAGGCGTCGCTTGCGTCGAAGGTGGAGTTCGGCGCAAAGATACTTATTTTGTCGCTGGCGTTGCCGATCGTGAAGGAGATATGCGACGCGGCGCTCGAGGTAGTGAAATGAAGCGGGTGATCGTATTTATCATTGTTCTCGCGCTTTTTTCCGTTGCGGCGATTGCCGGGGACGCGGATGAGATGAGCGCCGAGGATTACATGAAAAACGTCGGCGCGGCGACATCTGACGAAGCGCGGGACATACTGCCCGACGGAGCGCTCGACGGATCGCTTGACGGCGGGGACATCGGAGTGGGGGCGTTTTTCGGGATAATGATACGCGCTCTGAAAGGCGCGGCGCCGAAAGCGGCGAAGAGCTTTGCGCTTGTGATCGGATTGCTCATCATCTCGTCGGTCGTCGGTGCGTTCCGCGGGACAGTCGCGTCGAAAGCGCTCGGCGAGGCGCTCGATCTCATCACGACGCTGTGCGTGTGCGCGGCGGCATTTTCGATGACGGAGGCGGTGTTCAAAGTCGCGGAGGAGTTCATCTCGACGATGAAGGTGTTTCTCGAAGCACTCATGCCGACGCTGACTGTCCTTTCCGCCGCGAGCGGAAATCTGTCGTTTTCGGCATCGGCGGCGGTGACGGTTTCGGCGGCGATGACGGCGCTCGACGCGGTTGCGAGTTCCGTTGCGATGCCGATACTGAAAGTCTGCTTCTGCATATCCGTGTCGTCGGCGGTATGCGGACCCGTCGATCTTTCGGGCGTTTCAGCGGCTGTGAAAAAGCTGCTGACGACGGTGCTCGCGCTATCGGGAGTCGCGCTGTCGGCAGTGATGATATTTCAGCGAATAATCACGAAAAGCGCGGACTCTGCCGCGCTTCGCGGGATAAAATTCACCGTTGGGTCGCTCATTCCGTTCGTCGGGAGCGCCATCGGCGACGCGATATCGACCATATCGGGCAGCGTCGGGCTGATGCGCGCGACGGTCGGCATTTCGGGTGCGGTGATAATGTGCGCAATGGTCATACTGCCAACGGCGGAGCTTATAATAAACAAGTTGTTTATCGACATTGCGTCGGGGGCGGCGGCGCTCCTCGGGCTTGAAAGGGAGAAGCGGTTCCTTTCCGGGATGAGCGGAGTCGTGGGTTTTCTTGTTGCGATCGTCGCGTTCGTGGGAACGTTTTTTATCATCGCGGTGGCTGTTATCGCGGGAACGGAGGTGAGCGCATGACGCTTTCATCGGGCGCGGGGGCGCTCGTCATGATATCGGTCACAGCGGCGATAGTATCGCTGATGTCGCCCGACGGGGAGCTGAAAAAGTACATAAATCTCGTGTCGGTGCTCGTCGTGCTCGCCGCGCTCGCCGTTCCTGTTGCGGCGGCGCTCGGAAACGTTCCCGACATGGTGACAAGGATCGAGGAGATCGACTTTGACAGTGCGGCGACAGGCAATTTCGACGCGGTGACGCTGTCGAAAGCGGAGATCGAAAAGCGGACGGCGGAGCAGATCGAGTCGCGTTTTTCGCTCGCGCGCGGGAGCGTCGGCGTCGACGTGACGCTCGACGACAGTGACAGGACAGCTATCGACATCACGCGGATATCGGTCGGTGTGCCGCGCGGCACAGACAGGGAAAAGGTGAGAAAATACGTGGAGGAGCTATACAAAAATACGGCACAGGTCACGGTTTACGAGGTGGACGATGGGTGATGGGATAAAGACAATGTTTGAGGGCAAAAAGAAGATGATCGTTTTCGCCGCTCTCGGACTTCTCGGGGTGATATTCGTCATTCTCGGCGCGGTAGGAGCGAAAAGCGAAAAAAATACCGCCGAAAATGTGGAAATATCGGCTGACGACGCATATATTGATGAGCTCGAGAATAAGATTTGTAACATGATAGCAAAGGTTACGGGGGACGCGAACGCGGCTGTCATCGTGACGTGCGACGGCGGGACCGAGCACGTTTACGTATCGAACGGCGACGACGGCGATTACGTCACAGTCAGGCAAAACGGCGAGTATTCGCTCGTGCTCCACCGAAACCTATACCCGAAGATAACGGGTGTGTCCGTTGCTTGCCGCGGAGGAAACGACGCGGAGATAAGAAAAAAGCTCATCGACGTCATCTCGACGGCGCTCGGCGTGTCAAGCAACAGGATTTGCATTGTCGGAATAAAATAATATATTCAAAGGAGAGATCACCATGAGAAACGAGGCAAGAGCGGCTATGAGAGCGGGGAATACGGCAGATGTCGCGGGCGAGTTCACTTTGCCCGAGGCGGAGAAAAAGGAGTTCAGATTCAAGAGCTTTTTCACGTCGGACACTTGGAAAAAGGGATTTGGCAAGATCGGGACGAGGAATCTCGTCATAATTCTTTCCGTGCTCCTCATCGGCGGGGCGGTGTACGCCAACTGGCGACTTTTCGGCAAGGCAAAAACGGCTGACACGTCGACGCCCGCGGGCGAGATCACGCAGAACGCCGAGGCGGGAACGCAAACTCCCGAAAGTTATTTCGCGGCATCGCAGGTAGAGCGTCAGCGCGCGCGCGACGAGGCGATCGAGGTTCTGCAAAACGTAGTCGACAACTCATCGACTGAGACGGGCGCGTCGGCGAAGGAGGAGGCGATGTCGGGGATATCCGCGATTGCGGCGAACATCGCGCTTGAAGCGAACATCGAAAGCTTGATCAAGGCAAAAGGATTTGAAAACTGTGTTGCCGTGATAAACGGAGAGAAAGCGTCGATCGTCGTGTCGAGCGAGGGACTTAAGCCGAACCAGCTTTCGCAGATACTTGAGATCGTTTACGTTCAGGCGAGCATCATGCCTGAAAACGTGACGATCACCGAAGTGGGATGAGGAAATGAATTGCGCCTGTCGGCGCATTGTAATGACGCG
>JAFXWT010000365.1 GCA_017542695.1 Clostridia bacterium | reverse complement strand
GATCGACGACGGAGTATCGTATAACGATACGTCGACATATTTCATCGATCATTCGTCAAAACTCGTTTATCTCGTCGTTAAAGGTCCTGTCGTTTACAACAAAACAGCGACGACGACGCAAAAACCGACGTTCGACAATTACAAAACGACAGTTGACGAAAACGATATCCGTTGTCCGAACACCGCCGTTCTCGACAATATTATGATCGACCAACCCGGGATACTCTACATTGATGAGGAAAACGGAAAGGTTTTGCTCAGCGCGGAAGTCTTGTTTGTCATGACGAGCAAAAATCAAATGGGGCAGGACGTTATGAACTTTGCAAACCGCTACACGATCGCAACGTGCGACATCGACGGCGCAGGCAACTTTGTCAATATCACGCCTGTTGTAAACGACATAGATTACAACGACGAACTGAAGGAAACTTTTGAGCAATACGGATATTCTCTGGGAAGCAATCATGCCGTTGAAACGAAATACGCCGTGTATTCCTTTGAATTTGCCGAAATGTTAAGATATGAGTACTTTTCGTATTATTTCAAGCCGGACGGAAAATTCCGCGCTCTTTGCACCGATCCGAACTGCAATCACACTGTTTTCGACGGAAAAGAAGTTAAGACGACTTGCCCCGCGGCAATGATATGCGATCCGTATGCAAAATACACGGGAACGGACGACGTGACGCCTGTTTTTATCAATTCGAGATTCTATTTTGTGTTTTTCCAGGAGATATATTCGTGCGATGAATTCGGCGGCGATCTGCGGCTTGAAGTCTCGCTCGATAAAGATCGCGGCGAGTATGATATCCTTTACAACTTTGATGAACCCGCAACGTGCGAGGTGCCGAAGATCAGAATCAACAATTTTATGGCTAACGGCGACACGCTTTATTTCAAGTACAAAACCGAAAGCGGAGCGATCAGATTTTACAAGTTCGACATATTCTCAAAGGAGCTTGTCGATCTCACGCCCGATGTCGAAGCGGCTCAATTATTGATTGGTCGGCAGATAGAGCTTTACTGCGCAAGAGACGGAAAAGTCTATTTTGAAGTCAAAGGATCGCCGCATAAATTCTATTATACGACCGATGATTTCAAGACGTTTGAGGAAACGGGCGCTCTGATGCAAACGCCGGTGTTCGATACAGATGATGGCGCGATCATGTACGAAACCGTCGGCGACAAAACGAATGTGGTTTTGATCAAGCCGAACGGCGAAAAAGATGTGATCGTCGATAATATTATCGAAAAGACGGGCAGACAAGCAAATATGGTTTATATCAGCGACGAATATTTCTACTATTACAAACGTGAAAACGTTTCGATCGGGAAAAACTTTAATTTGTCAAAAGACGACACCGTCAGTGTTTCGGGTGGAAAACTAATTCGCTACAACATAAAAACCGGCGAAAAGACCGTTGTTATAAACGATCCCGCATACGATTATTTCCAGATACTTTTCATTGATGATGAAAAGGACGTTGTCCTGTTGAAAATGGACGTGTTTACAAGCAACGGCTCGCGCATCGTAAAAACAAATGATTACTATACGTGCCAAATAAACTCAAAAGGCGAGTTTGTCAAATTCCGGAAAGTTCCCTTTTATTCATAATAGTTCCTCTCCTTTTCAAGTGCAAAAAGTCCGCGGAAATTCCGCGGACTTTTTGTGTTTTTTCATTATTTCGTAAGTTCGGTGACGACGGCGGCGATCTGCGCTTCGTTTTCCGTTTTTACTCCCGACTTTATGCTGACGACGGGCTCGATAAGCGTGAGGTTTTTGCACGCGGCGAGGCGCTCTTTCATCACCTTTGCGGCGACGGGCGCCCACGAGCCGTTTTCAATGAACGCGACGGTGCGGTTTTTGTATCCGCGCTCGACAAGGCAGTCGATAAACTCGCGCATATAGGGGAAAATATCACCGTTGTACGTCGTCGTCGCAAGGACGAGCTTGCCGTATCTGAACGCCTCTGCGACGACGTGAGCCATATCCGAGCGGGCGAGATCGTAAACTTTTACCTCCGCGCCGCATTCGCGGAGCTTGTCCGCCGTCGCCAGTGCCGCGCGTTTCGTGTTGCCGTAGACCGACGTGTACGCGACGACTATCCCCTCGCTTTCGACCTCATATGACGACCATATATTATACAGATGTATATAATGAGCAAGGTTTTCCGCAAGTATGGGACCGTGGAGCGGGCATATTTTTTCGATATCGAGCTCGGCGGCTTTTTTCAGCACCGCCTGCACCTGCGCGCCGTATTTGCCGACGATGCCGATATAGTAGCGTCGCGCCTCGTCGTCCCACGGTTCGTCCGCGTCGAGCGCGCCGAATTTGCCGAACGCGTCGGCGGAAAAAAGTATTTTATCCGTGTCGTCGTACGTCATCATAACCTCGGGCCAATGCACCATCGGCGCGAAAACAAACGTAAGCGTGCGTCTGCCGAGCGCGAACGTTCCGCCGTTTTCGACGATGACCGCTCTGCCTGAAATATCGACGCCGAAGAAATTATTTATCATCGCTGCGGCTTTGGCGTTTGTCACAACCTTTGCGGCGGGATATTTGTCAAGAAAATTCAAGATGTTCGCCGAGTGGTCGGGCTCCATGTGCTGAACGACGAGATAGTCGGGACGTCTGCCGCCGAGCTCTTTTGCGATGTTTTCAAGCCATTCGTCGCAAAATCGCGCGTCGACGGTGTCCATGACGGCTGTCTTTTCGTCGAGGACGACATAGGAATTATACGCCATGCCGCGCGGGACTTTGTAGTGACCTTCAAAAAGATCTATGGTTTTGTCGTTCACGCCGACGTAAACGACGTCGTTTGTTATTCTCATAATGCTCCTCCGATGTTTGCAAAGTATATTCTCTCCCCGTTTAGGTGAGAGATGTCGCACCCGCGGGTGCAACAAAGATGGATCCGCCCTGCGCGCCGTCGTATCCCCCTCATCCGTCGCGCAAAGCAAGCCGCCTTCCGTTCAAAGCGACGGCTTTATTCAGTCGCTTATCTTCATAAATCCGTTGCCGTATATTTCGTGAGTCGTGTTAACGACGACGAACGAATCGGGATCGACTTTGCGCGCGTAGGCGCTGACTTTCGTCGCTTGCTTCGAGGAAATGACGGCCAAAATGACGGTTCTGCCGTCGTTGGTGTACGCGCCGCTCCCCGTCCATCTCGTTGCGGTGCGGTGGATGTTTTCAGTGATGAATGACGTTATTTCGTTCGGATGTGTCGTCACTATGGTCATGCTCTTACGGTTGTTCATCGCGTTGATGAAGAGCTTTACGCCGATCGACTTTATTCCGAGCCCGATGAGCGAGTACATCCCCGTTTTGGCGTCGAAAATGAAGAACGTCGCGCCGACGATGGCGATGTCGGCATAGACCATCGCCGAGCCGATATCGACCTTGCCGAATTTCTTGACGATGAGAGCAACTATCACCGTTCCGCCCGTTGAGCCGCCGTTTTTGATGACGATCGCAAGTCCGAGCGCTTCGATAAGACACGCGAAAAGGAGTTCGAGGATGATGTCGCTCGTGAACGGGAGAGTTATCTTTTCCTCGATCCTGCACAGATCAAGCAACTCAAGGAAGCACGAATAGACGAGCGTGCAGTAGATCGTGCGGATGCCGATCGACTTGCCGAGCACAACCCACCCGATTATAAGGAAAACGATATTGATTATCCATATTATCGTCGAAGTGCTGATGCCTTTGATATACACGCCCAGTATCATTCCGAGGCCGCTGAAGCCGCCCGTCAGAAAATTGTTCGGCAGTTTGAAAAAGTAGATCGCGCAGGCGACGATGATCGAGCCGAGCGTCAGTATCGCAAAATTTTTGACTGTATCGCGGATGTTTTTGCTTTTTTGTTCGTCTTTCATTTTGTCCTCACACCGTATCCGCTATATCGTATATCAGCCGCTCGCTCTTTTCCCAGCCGAGACAAGCATCGGTGATCGACTTTCCGTAAATTCCATCGCCGATCTTCTGCGCGCCGTCCTCGATGTAGCTTTCGATCATAAATCCCTTGACCATGCGGCGAATTTCGTCATTATATCTGCGCGAGGCGAGGATTTCTTTTGCAATTCTGATCTGCTCGAACGGGTTTTTGCCCGAATTGGCGTGGTTCGTGTCGATGATGACGGCGGGGTTCGAGAGACCTTTTTCAAGATACATGTCGCACACGAACGACAGATCTTCATAGTGATAGTTCGGCATTGACTGCCCGTGCTTGTTCATATATCCGCGCAGGATCGCGTGAGCGTACGGGTTGCCCTGCGAATGCGCTTCCCATCCGCGATAGATGAACGTGTGCTTGTGCTGGGCGGCGGTGATGGCGTTCATCATGACGGAAAAGTCGCCGCTCGTCGGGTTTTTCATTCCGACGGGGACTTCTATGCCGCTCGCCGTCAGACGATGCTGTTGATTTTCGACGGAGCGCGCTCCGACGGCGACATACGCCAGCATATCGTCGAGGTATTTGTGATTTTCGGGGTAGAGCATCTCGTCTGCGCACGAAAAGCCCGTTTCGGTGAGCGCGCGCATGTGGAGTTTTCTGATCGCAACGATGCCCTTGAACATATCGGGCTTTTCGGTCGGGTCCGGCTGGTGGAGCATTCCCTTGTAGCCGTCGCCCGTCGTGCGCGGCTTGTTTGTATAAATGCGCGGGATGATGAAAATTTTATCCTTCACCTTTTCCTGCACTTCGCGCAGGCGAGAGATATAGTCGATGACGCTGTCCTCGTTGTCTGCGGAGCACGGCCCGATGATGAGCAGGAACTTGTCGCTCTTGCCGGAGAGTATCTCCTTGATCTCGACGTCGCGGCGCTCAAAGATCGCCGTCATTTCGGCGGTCATCGGGTACATCTCCTTGACTTCCATCGGGATAGCGAGCTTTCTTTCAAAAATCATATTCATAATAAATACCTCTTTTCCGTAATCGGATCATTTTTTGTCAAACCACGCGCGCCGCTCTGTCGAGATGCGCATTTTTTCTCTCATTCCGTCGACGTCGCCCGAGGCGAGCATTCCGCGGAATAATACGAATTCGTCGATGAACTTATCCATTTCTTTAAGCAGGGCGTCTTTGTTCATCATGAACAGTTCGCTCCACATCGCGTCGTTGATGCGCGCGATGCGCGTCAGATCGCGGAACGAATCGCCCGTGTAGTCGACGAGGCGCTTGTTATCCGAGCACGTCATCAGCGACACGGCGATGCAGTGCGTCAGCTGCGAGACGAATCCGATCATCTCGTCGTGCTCTTCGGGGCTGAGCGCCGAAACGCGCGCAAAGCCGAGTATCTCGCCGAGCTTTTTACATTCTTCGATCGCCTCGGGCGTGTTCTTGTCCGTCGGCACGACAATGTAGTTCGCGCCACGGAATATCTTTTCGTCGCTGTTTTCGACGCCGTAGACCTCGCGCCCCGCCATCGGGTGCGCGGAGATGAATTCAACGTCGGGACGGAGTTTTTTCTGAATATCGTAAACGATGCACGATTTCACGCCTGTGACGTCTGTTATCATCGCGCCGCTTTTGATAAGGTGCTGGTTTTCGTCTATCCACTCAAGAAAAACCTTTGGGTAGAGTGCGAAAACGATCACGTCCGCGCCGCCGACTGTCTCTTTTGTCACCTCGGTCGAACCGCCGTCGATGATCTTGTTTTCAAGCGCGTACGCTATCGTTTCGGCGCGGTGCGCTATCGCCTCGACGCGGTATCCCTGCTTTTTCAGTGCTTTGGCGTACGAGCCGCCGATGAGTCCGAGTCCGACGATGAGAAATTTCGTGTCTTTATTTATCTTCATGTTTTTCGACATCTGCGCCGAGAGACGCGATCCTTTCGTAAAAATCGGGCATACTTTTTTTCACCGCTTCGGCGCCCGTGAGCGTGCCGCCGTATTTTGTCATGAGCACGGACAGCGCCATCGCTACGCGATGATCGCCGTGCGACGAGAGCGTTTCCGCAGGCGCGCCGAGCGCGGTATTTTTCACCGTCACGGCATCGTCGGCGACTTCAAATTCCGCGCCGAATTTTGCGAGTTCCTCGGTCATCGACGCGACGCGGTCGCTTTCTTTGGCGCGAAGGCGGGACGTTCCGGTAAAAGTCGCGCCGTGCTTTTCCGCCGCCATGGCGAACATTACAGGCCCGAGATCGGGGCAGTCGCCGAGCGGGAGCGTCGGCGAGCCGACGGCGAGCTTTTTGAAATATTCGACGCATATCTTGTCGCCCTGCGCGCTTTTTTCGTCGAGCCCCGTCACTTTGACGTCGCCGCCGATAGCGTGGAAGAACGCGGCGTTTGACCAGTCGCCCTCGACCGTGATGTCTGCGGGAGCGTATTTTTGACCTCCGAGAACGAAGAGCGTGTTTTCGTTTTCCCACTTGGCGATAACGCCGAATTTTTCGAGCGCGCCGATCGTCATGTCGATATACGGTCGGCTCTCGACATTGCCCGTCAGCGTGATGCGGCTGTCGCCGTCAAGCGTCGGAAGCGCGAAGAGAAGCCCGGAAACGAACTGACTGCTCACGTCACCGCGAAGCGTATAATCCCCGCTTTCGAGTTTTCCGCATACGGTGATGCTTTTGCCGTCGTTCGAATAATCGAATCCTCGCTCGCGGCAGAGCGTTTCATATACCGAAAGCGGCCGCATAAGGAGCCGTTCGCTCCCCGAAAGCGTCGCTTTACATCCGAGTAAAAGGCAGATCGAAATGAAAAATCGGAGCGTCGAGCCGCATTCGCGGCACGGCAAAGTCGCGCAGACAGTCATTTTTTCGGGCGACGCGCCGCGGACCGTTACGTCACGGCCGTCGTATTCGCATCTGACGCCGAGGGCGGCGAGGCAATCTATTGTCGCCAGCATATCCTCGCTCGGAGCAACGCCGCGAACGACGCTCACGCCGTCCGAAAGTCCCGCCGATATGAGCAGGCGGTGCGCCATGCTTTTCGACGGCGGCGCGGATATACTTCCGCAAAGATGCGACGGTTTGATTTTAACGATCATTTTCCCGTGTGGATCCTTTCGATTTCGTCGGCCGCCGCATCGGGCGTACCGTTGTTGATGATTATTTCGTCTGTCGCCGAACGGTAAATATCATGCCGCTCGTAGTAGCGGCGCTTCATCGTTTCGATATCCCGCGCGAGCGGGCGGTCAAACGTCGGCGTAAGCAGATCGGGCGAGCGGTCGAGTAGATAAACGCGCCCGTTCTGCCGCAGTTTTTTCATATTTACGGGGTAAAGCGATGTGCCGCCGCCCGTGGCGATGACCGCGCCGTTTTCCTTGGCGACGTCCGATACGACCTCGCGCTCGATGTGACGGAACTCGTCTTCTCCGTATCTATCGAATATTTCGGCGATTTCCACCCCTGACTTTTCGACGATGAGCGCATCCGTGTCGAAAAACTTTCTTTCGAGCCGCTCGGCGAGCATTTTGCCGACCGTGCTTTTCCCGCTCGACGCCATGCCGATGAGCACGATATTTTCTCTTTCGGAGAAAATATCATCAAATATCCTGTCCGCAAGTTCCGCGGGCAGTTTCTCGCCGAGAAAATGCTCCGAGGCGCAAACGCCCTGATAAACGAGCATATAAAGTCCGGCCGCCGCCTTTATCCCTTTTGTTCGCGCGTCGAGCACAAGATTTGTGGAGAGGGGATTGAACACCGCGTCGAAAACGCCCGAGAGCTTCGGAAATTTTTCGATATCGACGGGCGTGTCCGAATTATTCGGGTACATTCCGACGGGGGACGTGTTGACTATGATCTCCGCGTCGGCGTGGGTCTTATACGCCTCGTCGTAAGTTATCGCGCCCTCGCGTCCGCTGCGGCTGACGCGGTAAATCTGCCGCGCGCCGAGCGAGTTCAGAACGGCGACAGCCGTACGGCTCGTGCCGCCCGTTCCGAGCACGAGCGCTTTTTTGTCTTTTGCGTCGATGCCCGCGCGCACGATCGCCGCGCGCATCCCCGAAAAATCGGTGTTGTAACCGTAAAGCTTGCCGCTTTTATTGACGATGGTGTTGACCGCGCCGATATCTTTTGCCATACCGTCGATCTCGTCGAGATACGGTATCACGTCCCGCTTATACGGGATGGTGACGTTTATTCCGAGAAAATCTCGCGCCGTCATAAACGAGTCGAGCTCCTCGGGCAAAAGCGGACGGAGCTTATATTCGTACCGCCCGATCTTCGAGTGGATGATCTCCGAAAAACTGTGACCGAGCGGATTGCCGATGCAGCCGTACGTCATTTATCGCCTCCGAAAAAATCCGTGCCGTAGCGCAGCGCGAGCAAGTCGCAAAGCGTCAGCGCCGTTACCGCATCGACGACGGCGCGAGCGCGATGAACGATCGCGGGATCGTGCCTGCCGTTTATAGTTATTTCCGCGTTTTCGCCTTTGATGAAGTCGACGGTCTCCTGAATTTTGAATATCGACGGCGTGGGCTTGACGGCGACAGAGAACATGATAGGCATACCGTTCGTTATTCCGCCGTTTATTCCGCCGTTATGATTTGTTTTCGTTACGATTTTTCCGTTTTCGACGCGGAACGCGTCGCCGGCTTTACTGCCGCGCATATCGGATAGAGCGAACCCGTCGCCGAACTGAACGCCCTTCACGGCGGGAATTGAAAAAAGCGCGTGGCTGAGCACCGATTCGACGCTGTCGAACCACGGCTCTCCGACTCCCGCCGGCACGCCGAGAACGGCGCATTCGAGAATGCCGCCGACGCTGTCGCCGTCTGTCGCCGCTTCGAGTATTTCCGCCGTCATTTTCTCGCCCGCCTTTTCGTCGAGAACGGGGAAATCAGCTGTCGACAGGTATTTTATATCGTCTTTGATATTGTCGAATTTTCTGTCACATATTCCGCACAAGCGCGAGATGTGCGTGCCGAGGATCATCCCTTTTGACGCGAGCGCCGTCTGTGCTATCGCGCCCGCCGCGACGATCGGCGCGGTCAGCCGCCCGCTGAAATGACCGCCGCCGCGGTAGTCTTCAAAGCCGTGATATTTTTCATACGCCGTGTAGTCCGCGTGTGACGGGCGCGCAAGCGCGCGCATCGCCTCATAGTCGGCGCTGTGAGTATTGGTGTTCGGAATGATCACGCAGATCGGGGCGCCCGTCGTCTTGCCGTTAAATATACCGGAAATTATGCGAAATTCGTCATTTTCGACGCGAGAGGTCGATATCTTCCCTGCAGGTCTGCGGAGCGCGAGGCGCGAGGCGATATATTCTTCGTCGATCGTGATGCCCGGCGCAAGCCCGTCGACGACGACGCCGATCTCGCTCCCGTGGCTTTCTCCGAAAATCGTCACGGATACGCTTTGTCCGAATGTGTTTTTCATATCATTCACCCCACACGGCCGTCATTCTTCCGAGAAGCTCCGACGGCGTTTCTTTTATCATTGCGAACTCGCCTATTTCATCAACGGTGACGACGGTGATCATCCCGCCCGACGCTTTTTTGTCGTGAGTCAGCGCCTCGACGACGGCGTTTCGGTCGCCGTTGAACAATGTCGGCAAGCCGTTCTTTTCAAGCACTGCGGAAAGACGCGCGCGCACGCCCGAAGAGCACATCGGCAGCATCCCGAGCGCGACGCATTCTCCGTGATAAAGCGCTCCGCGCCGCTCGGCTTCGATGCCGTGACCTATCGTGTGCCCGAAATTCAGCACGCGGCGAAGTCCCGCCTCGCGCGAGTCCGCTTCGACGACGCGCCGCTTTATATCAAGCGAGCCGACGATTATTTTTTCGATGTTTTCCGCGGCGTTTCCGCGCTCGATGAGTCCGAAAAGGTCGCGGTCGAACGTCGCCGCCATTTTTATCGCCTCGGCGAGTCCGTTCGATATCTGGCGCGCGGGGAGAGTTTTAAGCACGTCGGGATCTATCAGCACCGCCTTCGGCTGCCAGAACGCGCCGACGATGTTTTTTATCCCGCCGAAATTTATCGCGGTCTTGCCGCCTATCGACGAATCGACCATGGAAAGAAGCGTCGTCGGCACATTGTAGAAGTCGACGCCGCGCATATAGCTCGCCGCGACGAACCCCGCAAGGTCGCCGACGACTCCGCCGCCGACGGCGACGACGCAGTCGGTGCGCTCAAAGCCCGCTTCGACCATTCTGTCAAGCAGATCGAGATACGTTTCGGCGCTTTTGCTTCCCTCGCCCGCCTTGACCGTGACGATATGCGCTTCTTTGCACCGCGCCGCGACCGCCTCGGCGTACTGCTTCGGCACGCCGTCGTCGGTGACGACGAGCGCGCGGCGATCGAGGTCGAATATCTCGCCCGCGCGGCTCAGTGCGCCGCGCTCGACCGTGACGTCATAGCTTTCCTTTCCGAGTGCGATGTGGATCGTCATAATTACAATTTCTCCTCTTTGAGTTCCGTTTCGACGGAATAAGTTCCGACGACTTTCAGCATATCGCAGTTGAGCGACAGCTCCTCGAGCATTTCGCGCCCTTTTTCGGACGATTCGTCGCCCTCCGCCTCAACATAGAAGTAATACTGCCACGCGAGCTCTTTCATCGGGCGCGAGCGAAGCACCTTCATATTGAAGCCGTGTCTGCCGATCACATCTATCGCTTTGGCGAGCGCGCCGGAAACGTTCTTAACGGTGAAAAGAAGCATAAAATTGCTGTTTACGTTCTTTTTCGCCGTGTTTTCGACGCGAGAGAACACCGCAAAGCGCGTCGTGTTCGTCGCGCTCTCGTTGATATCGTGATCGAGCACGGCGAGTCCGTAGAGCTTCGCCGTTTCGGCGCTTGCGATCGCCGCCGTCGAGATATAGCCCTTTTCGGCGACCTCTTTCGCCGCCATCGCCGTGTTGACGGCTCGTTTTTGCTCAAAGCCGTGCCGCCTGATGTATCCCGCGCACTGATCGAGCGCCTGCGGGTGCGAGATGACCGTCTTTATATCCTCGATGCGCGCGCCCGGCACGCCGAGGAGGTTATGCGTGATCCTGAGATTATAAACGCCCGACACGTAGAGCGAGCCGCCGAACATAAGGTCCATGACCTGCCCGACCTCGCCCGCGTAGCTGTTTTCGATCGGAAGCACCGCGCAGTCGCATTCGCCGTCTGTGACGGCGTTGTACGCGTCGATGAATCCGCCGTATGAAACGTGCTCGCCGTCGGGGAATATCCGCGTCGCCGCGATGTGCGCGAACGCGCCTTCGACGCCGCTGTACGCGACTCTGACGCCGCTCATCAGACGATGCTGGTACTGCTTTGACAGCTCCATTGTGTATTTTAAGAAATTGACGTAATACTCGCGGATCTCCTCGTCCTCTATAATCGCCGCACCGCGCGCGACGACCTCTGCTTCGCGTTCCGCGTCAAAGATCGGGAGCCCGTGCTCCGCCTTGTATGCGGCGACGTCGCGGACGGCGTTCATCCTGTCGGAAAACAGGCGCGCCATTTCCTTGTCCGCTTCGTTTATAGCTTTTCTTGCCTTTTCAATATCCTTCATATCGTCCTCTCAAATAAAAACCACCGCCGTATCAAAACGCGAAAACGGGCGGTGGATATTTGCTTTGATATTGCGTTCAAAGAACGCCGTGTACAATGCAATCATCCATCGCGGGTGTAAAATAATAAAACGAGTTGTTTGCGAATTTGTCAGACATCATACTTCTCCATACTATTTTATAGATTGATTATACAACGGCGGCGCGAGATTGTCAAGAGTTTTGCCGAAAAAATAAGGCGCGGCGCTATTTCTCGCGCCGCGCTCTTTTTATCCGAAAAGTTCGTCTTTCAGTCCGTCGAAACCTTCTTTTCTGTATATGTCCTTATAATATTCGACCTCGTCTTTGATCAGGTCGTCGATCACTTTCATTCCGAGCAGTTCGACCGGCGCCTTGTCGTCCGTCATTATCTTTGCGCCGCCGTTATATTCGTCAAGCTCGCTTAAAACGCGGATCATCATGTTTTTGAGCGGGGCGCTCGACTCGCGCGCGACGTTTTGCTCCATTCTGTCGAGAAAATCGCCGTTTTGCGACGCGAAAAGCTCGCAGTTTGTGCTTGTCGGGATATCTATTTTATACACGCTGTCGAACACGGACGCTATCGTGTCGGAAAGGTACTCGTTGATGCTCCCCTCGCGGTTCGAGCGCATATTCATGTTGACGACCATGACTCCTCCGTCGCGCAGGTGCTCTTTGACCGAGGTGAAAAACTCGACGGACGACATCTGGAACGGGATCGTTATATCCTGATACGCGTCGACCATTATTACGTCGAATTTGTCCTTCGTCGCGTCGAGGTACGCGCGACCGTCGTATGCGACGACGGGGACGCTCATCGGGAGCGCGAAATACGTGCGCGAGAGGTCGATTATCTTGTCGTCGATCTCGACGCCGACGCACCTGACGTTGTCGAAATATCTGTCGCACTGCGTGGCGTATGTCCCCGTGCCCATTCCGAGTATCAATACGTCGATATTTTCTTTTTCGTGAACGCCGCACATGAATGGCGCCGCCATCGCATAGTCATAATACATTCCCGTCAGCGTTTCGCTTTTCATATACACCGACTGAACACCGAACATAACGTTCGTTGAAAGCGAGACGCGGCGGTCATCTTCTTTGACCTGAAGGTAGTTATATACCGATTCTCCCTCGTATGCGAGCGACTTTTCCCAGAACGCAAAGCCCGTCGTCGTGCCGAAAATACTGCTGAGTACAATGAGAACGACGGCGACGACCGACTGCACGAGTTTTCTCTTCGACGATATGAAATAAATCAGCGACAGGAGCAGAAGTATCCCGGCGAAGATGATGAACGTGACCGACGTGCCGACGGCGGGAATCGTCACGAAAGTCGGCACAAATGTGCCGATGATGCTGCCGATAGTGTTCGCCGCGCCGAGTCGCCCGACGACTTTTCCGCTTTCGTCAAGACTGCCGACGGTGTATTTGACGAGCGACGGAGTAACCGTTCCGAGCAAGAACAGCGGGAAAACGAACACGACAAAGCAAGCCGCGAGCGCCGCCCATACGAGAAATCCCGCGCTGACGGTGAAGATCATCAGCGCCGATATGCCGATGATAACGTACTTGCCGACAAGAGGTATAAGAGCTATCCACACCGCCGCGACAAGCAGACGGAGATAGAGCTTGTCCGGGTTCGGATCCTTGTCGGCTTTCTTGCCGCCGTAAAGATTTCCGAGTGCCATAGCTATCATTATAGTGCCGATTATGATCGTCCACACGATCTGCGACGAGCTGAAATACGGCGCGAGCAGGCGCGACGCGCCGAGCTCTACCGCCATTACGCTCATTCCCGCAAAAAACTCTGTCAGGTACAGATATATTTTATTTTTCAGGATAGAATCTTTCATTTTTTCTCTCCCAAGGAATTATGTGACCTTATTTTACCATATCAAACAGCGCTTGTCAACGAAAAACATGGCGCAAATTTACGCGCTGTTCAAAAAAACTATTGACATTTCGGCGCGGAATATGTATAATCTACTTATAATTCGGTATAAAAAGCGCGAAACGGAAACCAAACCTCCCTCATCGGAGCTTTCAGAGAGTCGTCGGTCGGTGCGAGACGGCAGCCGGAGGGTGCGGACCTGCATTCCGCGAGCTTTGCGCCAAACACGCAACGGGGGCGACCGTTATATCGCAAGTGAGGCGGCGCGAGCCGCGAAGCAAGGTGGTACCGCGATGAAAATCGTCCGTGCAAATGTTTTTGCACGGATTTTTTGTTTTTATACCGGAAAAAATATCAGATAAACGCCACTTCTGTGGTATTTATACTTTATAATTAAGACAGGAGACCTCCCATGAAAAACATCAAAAAAGTTCTTGCGGCGATCCTTTCGGTCGCATTCGTGATTTCCGCTTGCCTCGTGCTCGCGTCGTGCGGAAAGAAAACAAAATACACGGTAGGCATTTGCCAGCTCGTCTCCCATGTTGCGCTCGACGCCGCAACGGAAGGTTTTAAGCAGGCGCTTGTCGACAAGCTCGGCGCTGAAAACGTGACGTTCGATCTTCAGAACGGCGCAGGCGAGCCGACTGTCTGCACAACGATAGTCAACAGCTTCGTATCGAAGAATTACGATCTTATCATGGCAAACGCGACGCCCGCGCTTCAGGCGGCGGCGAACGCGACGACGACGATACCGATCCTCGGCACGTCCATCACCGAATACGGCGTTGCGCTCAGCATAGAAAACTTCAGCGGCACAGTAGGCGGAAACATCTCCGGCACGTCCGATCTCGCTCCGCTCGAAGAGCAGGCGCAGATGATGCTCGACCTGTTCCCCTCGGCAACGAAGTTCGGTCTTCTTTACTGCTCGGCGGAAGCAAACTCCGCATATCAGGTCAAAGTCGTAAAAGCTTATCTTGAGTCGAATGGCAAAACGGTCACCAACTACTCCTTCGCAGACTCCAACGACATACAGGCCGTAACGAACAAAGCGGCGGCTGACTGCGACGTCATCTACGTTCCGACCGACAACACCGTCGCGGAAAGCACGGAAATCGTCAACACGATCTCCCGCGAGACAAAGACTCCCGTGTTCTGCGGCGAAGAAGGCATCTGCTCCGGCTGCGGCACGTTCACGCTTTCGATAAGCTACTATGAGATCGGATACAAAACGGGCGAAATGGCCGCAGAGATCCTCACGGGCAAGACGGACATCGCAAAAATCCCGATAGCTTACGACCAGCACCCCGTAAAGAAATATAACAAAGAAAACTGCGAATTTTTCGGCATCACGGTTCCCGAGGGCTATGTCGAAATAGGCAAATAAAATCATATCAAAGGGTTATTAGGGACTAAAACATGACTTTTCTCAACACATTGCCCGGCGCGATCGTTCAAGGTCTGATTTGGGGCATTATGGCGATCGGCGTATATATCACGTATAAGATACTCGATATCGCCGATCTTACCGTCGACGGCTCGATGGTCACGGGCGCGTGCGTCTGCGCGGTGCTTGTCGTCGCGGGCGTGAACGTATGGATAGCGATGCTCGCGGCGATAATCGCGGGAATGATCGCGGGACTTCTCACGGGAATTTTCCACACACTTATGGGGATCCCCGCCATACTCTCGGGTATTCTGACGCAGCTTATTCTTTGGTCGATAAACCTGAAGATCCTCGGAAAAGCAAACATCGGCGTCAGCGCGCGCACGTATAATGTCGCTGTCACCCAGCTTTACAAGGGTACGGCGATACTCGTTGTTCTTGGGATATGCGCCGTCATCATCGGCGTGCTGTACTGGTTCTTCGGAACGGAGATCGGCGCGTCGCTCCGCGCGACGGGCTGCAATCTTAACATGAGCCGCGCGCAAGGTATCAACACGAACAAAAACAAAATCCTCGGTCTTGTCATCTCCAACGGCATAGTCGCGCTTTCGGGCGCGGTGCTGATGCAGTATCAGGGAGCCGCCGACATCAATATGGGTCGCGGCGCGATAGTCATCGGTCTTGCGGCTGTCATCATAGGTGAGGCGCTGTTCGGGAAGATATCGCAAAATTTCGCCGTGCGTCTTGTCGGCGTGCTCGGCGGCGGAGTGATATACTATATCGTATATCAGACGGTCATATTCCTCGGACTCGACACCGATCTCTTAAAGATGCTCTCCGCGATCGTCGTTGCGATATTCCTCGCCGTTCCGTATTGGAAACGCAAATACTCCAAAATAAAGTCGAAAAACACCGAAAAAGAGCCGGAGGTGACGAAAAATGCTTGAACTTAAAAATGTCACCAAGACGTTCAACCCCGGCACGATAAACGAAAAGGTCGCGCTCAGCGACGTTTCGCTGACGCTGAACGACGGCGACTTCGTCACCGTCATCGGCGGCAACGGCGCGGGAAAAAGCACTCTGCTCAACGCCGTCGCGGGAGTCTGGAAGCCGGACAGCGGCAAAATTTTAATCGACGGAACGGACATCACCGACATCCCCGAATTCAAGCGCGCGAAATTTCTCGGGCGCGTGTTCCAGGATCCGAGAATGGGGACCGCTTCCGATATGCAGATCGAGGAAAACCTCGCTCTCGCGGCGCGGCGCGGAAAGCGGCGCACTCTCCGCTGGTCGATCAGAAAGAACGAGCGCGAGGAATTCCGCAAGATGCTCGCCGAGCTCGGACTCGGACTTGAAACGCGGCTGACCTCGAAAGTCGGTCTGCTCTCGGGCGGTCAACGTCAGGCGGTCACACTGCTGATGGCGACAATGAACAGCCCGAAGCTCCTGCTCCTTGACGAGCACACCGCGGCGCTTGATCCGAAAACGGCGAAAAAAGTGCTTGAACTCACCGACAAATTCGTCGAAGAGGGAAAGCTCACGACGCTGATGGTCACGCACAACATGAGGGACGCGATCGCTCACGGCAACCGCCTCATCATGATGAACGAAGGAAAGATCATCATCGACGTTTCGGGCGAGGAAAAGAAGAAACTCACCGTCGAAACGCTCCTTGAGCTGTTCTCAAAAACGAGCGGCACCGAATTTGCAAACGACCGCGCGCTGCTGGGATAATATCGACATAAACAATAAAAAAAACCACCCGCATAGTTAAATGCACCCCAACAGCCAGACAAAGTGGTATAATGTCTGACTGTTGGGGTGCATTTCAATGTTTTCGGTGATTTTTTATTCAAACGATACGCTTTGAGCCCATTTTATTATATCCGCGCGATATTTTTCGGCGGCATTTTTGGTTGTGGTGAACTGAACTGTCCAAAAAGCGCTGTCGGTCTTGTAAAATGATGTGAAATATGTGTATGTGGTCCCGCTTTCCGCGTACGTAAAATCGTAAATCCGATATGTAAGACCGCTTTCGTGCATTACTTCCGTCAGATTGTCAAATTTTCCAGATGACGTTAGCAGCCCCGCATATTCGTCGATCGAAAACGAGCTGAGCGCCGGGTATTTTTCAAAATCGTCTTTTGACGCAAGCACAGCCACGGTTTTTGTTTGTGCATAAAACATGAACGGATCTTTGTCTTCCGCTTTGAACGAAGTGTCGAGCGTTAACGTTATTCCGTTTGCGGAAAAATCTTTCGGAGTGGGCTTGCTATTCGCCGTAATAAAGAACCTTGAAACAAAAAATCCGGCGAGCAAGCCGCAAATGATCGCAATGATCAGGATAGCAGATCCTTTTTTCTTGTATTTTTTTCTGTTCAGGAGCGCTTCTTCGCTCGGTGTGCCGTCAAAACGGAAAGCGTTCCCGTTGAAAAGGTTGAACTTGCAAACGCCTGATATCGAAACGCTTTCCTCCCCTTCGGGAAGGATATACATATCGTTGCAATAATCCTTGCTCACGGCGTCGCATATAACAAAAACCCGCGCCGACGCCTCACCGACTTCAAACGTCTTTTCCTCGCCGTTTTTAAGATCTCCGAGTTTGCGGCAGTGTACACCGCAAATAACGATATCTTCCGCTTCGCCGTCCTCAATATAGACTTTTAATTTCATAACGCTTCCGACAAAGCTTTTCTTTCTCTTTACGGTCAGATTTCTCATTGTGTCCTCCTTGCGATTTTCTTGTAGAAATAATTTTAAATAAATATCCTTTTTTGTCAATAACTTCGGCGATATCAATATGCTTCATGCGCCAAATATGCCAATTCGGGATATTTTCATTATACCAAAACGGTATAATAATGTCAAGAGAAATTTGAAAAAGGGGAATTCACATGAGGATAAAAGAGATACGTCGAAAAAAACATATTTCCCAAATCAAAATGGCGTATGACCTCAATGTCAGCCAGAACACGATAAGCAGATACGAAACGGGCGAGCGCGAGCCCGATTTCAAAACGCTGATACGCATAGCCGACTATCTTCATGTTTCGCTCGATTATCTGCTCGAACGAACCGACGAGAATAATTGGACAAAATAACGCACCTCATTTAGGCGGTGCGTTATTTTGTTGTAGATAACATTAAAAACAAAAAAGTCCGAAAAGTGAGCGATTATCAGACTTTTCTCCCTCCGCATCAGTCGCATACCTTTTTTGTGCGCTGTGCAGGCACGCCTTCAAAAAAGGTTGCTTTGTGATGAAAAATCGGCAAAAAACAGCCGTTCTGGCTGTTTTTTTCTCGATTTTCAGATTACGGGTCTCGCTTTTTCAAAGCCGTGCTCCTCAGCATTTCTCCATAGAAAAAGCACCGCTGCGCGGTGCTTTTTCTATGGAGCGGATTACGGGGCTCGAACCCGCCACCTCGACCTTGGCAAGGTCGCGCTCTACCAAATGAGCTAAATCCGCATTCGTTTGCGTACCGATATAATATCACAAAATCGGCGGCGTGTCAACCCCTTGATTTCATTTTTTTTATTTCATTACGGTATCTTTTCTCGCACGGACATAAAAAACATTTGCATTTGAAATAAAAATATGATATACTGAAACCACCAAACACGAAAAGGAGAAACACCATGAAAAAAGCTTTATCCGTGATCCTGACAGTATTCTTTTGCCTTTCCGTTTTAGTTTTATTGACATCATGTACAAAAGAAGGCGACCTTGTTAAAAAAGTTAACGGAATGACCGTCTCGGAAGCTTACAAAGCAGCGATGGAACACATTTCGCTTGACGGAAATTTCAAAACAGACAGCAATATGACTCTTTCCGCCGAAAAAGACGGCGAAAAGATCGATGTTGTCATTAAATCGAAAGAAGCCGTATATGAAAAGAATATGTACGTAATGCTGCGCTTTTCGTTTGATTTGTCGGAAAATGTCACGGATCTCCTGCCCACGACTCTGCCGATTAACGCAATCACCGTTTCCGAATGGTATGTCGACGGAATGCTGTATATTTCGTCGAACCTTATGAATTTCAAGATATCCGTCGAGCCCGACCGGCTTGAACAGGTAAAGGAACAGCTGAATATCGACGATCTTGAGGCAGTCGATACGACAACGCCATTCTTTAACGGCATTGCGGATGAGCTCGACCCCGAGCTCCGCTTTACAAAAACGGCGGACGGATACTGTGCCGAGGTTTCGGTCAGCGGCGACAAACTTCACGAACTGTTGGAAAAATCATTTGAAAACACGGGTGCTCCTGTCGACTCTTTGTTTGAAGTTGATGAAAACCTGACAATGAGCGATATCGTATGCAAGCTCTGCTTTGATGAAAAAGGAAACATGTATAAGATCACAGCGGACGCGAGCATCACCGGAAGCAACAATGAAACGCTTACAATAAATCTTGAACAAAACATCTCTGTCAACATAACAGAGGAACAGTTCCCTGCTTTGCCCGAAGGCGCCGAGGATTTCATTGATATGAGCGAATACTACAAAAATATGATCGAGTCGATCGAAAACAAAAACACAACAGACAAAACATAAACAAAATCACATATAACTGCCGATGCGGGAATAAATTTTCATTTATTCTTGACATCGGCTTTTTGTTTTGGTATATTATTTTTGTAAATGACAAAAGAGGTGCGACATGATATACAAAACGATAGATCTCAAAGCCGAGTATCCCGCAACGGAGTACGAGGGGTATCTCGACGTTTACTGCTGCGAAACGAAAAACGACCCGCCGGAGCGGAAATATCCCGCGATGATAATTTGCCCCGGCGGCGGATATGCGTATTGCGCAAAGATCGAGGGCGAGCCGATAATGGCCGCGTTCTTCTCGGCGGGCGTTCAGTGCTTTGTGCTTCGCTACAGCGCGGCGCGCAGTGAGCCACCCGTATACTATCCTACGGAGCATCTTCAGCTCGCGGCGGCGTTCGACTGGGTCCGCCGCCACGCCGACGAATATAAGATCGACACGGGCGCGATCGGACTCATCGGCTTTTCGGCCGGCGGGCACCTTGCGGGGAGCTACGGCGCGGGGTTGTGGCACAGTGAAAACTACGCCGACGTACTCGGTGCGAAGCGCGAAAATCTCCGCCCGAACGCACTGGCGCTCGCATATTCCGTTTTGTCGCTCCTTGATCCGACGAATGATTGGACTGTGAAAAATCTGCTCGCCGACCGCCGCTTTGACGAAAACGAAAAAGCTCGCCTTTCATTTGAAAACATCGTCGGCGAGTTCACTCCGCCGACGTATCTGTGGCACACGTCGACCGACGACATCGTACCCGTCGAATGCTCAATAAAAGCGATGGCGGCGCTCGCCGCGCACAAGATCCCGTTTCAAGCGAGAATTTACCCCGAGGGCGGCCACGGCCTCTCCCGCGCGACGCGGCTGACTACCGGCGACATTACGAAGATTCCTCCCCGCTACATCGCCGACTGGATGCGCGACTGCACCGATTGGTTTTTGCGCGTGACGGGATACGAAGAAAATTTGAGATAGGTGAAAAAATGAAGATACTCGTGATCGACGGGCAGGGCGGAAACATCGGCCGCCAGCTCGTGAAAATGATTAGCGAAGCGTTCCCCGACTGCGACATCCACGCCGTCGGCACGAACAGCATCGCAACGGCAAACATGCTCAAAGGCGCGAATGTTTCCGCCGCAACGGGAGAAAACGCCGTAGTCGTCGGATGCAGGAAAGCCGACATAATCGTCGGACCGATAGGGGTAGTCGTCGCAGACTCGCTCGGCGGAGAGGTAACTCCGAAAATGGCCGTCGCTGTCGGCCAGAGCGACGCCGTGCGCGTTCTCGTGCCGATGAACAAGTGCCGCAACATCGTCGCCGGAGTGCGCGAAGTTTCGACGTCAACGCTCCTTGACGACGTAATAAAAAAGATCGGCGACGTCATAAAAGAAAACTCTTGACATTTACGCCGCCGTCGTTTATAATATTATCGGCAGGCATGAAGCCGCCGTCAAAGACCGAAGTCTTACAAAAAATACATTTATGATACTATGAAGGTATCGTTTTTCAGCATGAAAACGATGCCTTTTTGTTTTGAAAGGAAAAAATATGGAAAAGAGAAGAAAAACCACCCTGCGCCTGACATATTCGGCGCTTTGTCTCGCAATGGCGATACTGCTCCCGTTCCTTACGGGAAACAATATGCAGCTCGGCAATGCGCTCTCGCTGATGCACATTCCCGTTTTCCTCTGCGGATTCATCTGCGGGCCGATCTGGGGCGCGGCGGTCGGACTGATTGCGCCGATGCTCCGCCATCTTATCGTCGGAATGCCTCCGTTCTGGGTGGCGTTCGCTATGATGTTCGAGCTTTGCGCTTACGGATTTTTGACGGGGTTGTTTTATAAGATATTCGCAAAGAAGATACCGTTCATATACGTCTCGCTCGTTGTCGCAATGCTCGGCGGGCGCGTAGTCGGCGGTATAGTTAAATTCATACTCATGGGACTCGGCAAAACGGATTTTTCCATGGCGGCGTTCTTCACGTCGTATTTCGTCGTCGCGTGGCCCGGCATACTCATTCACATCGTGCTCGTGCCTCTGCTCATCATAGCTTTGCAGAAAGCAAAGCTTGTGCCGAACGAATAAAAAGCAATAAAATCGCCGCACGCATAAGCGTGCGGCTATTTTTATTTCACCTCCGGGAAATCCTCGTATCCGTCGGGGAACGTGATCGTCACCGCTTTGCCCGGCTCGTTATAAGTCAGCTCCGCGTCGATGTTCGCCGTCATCGTTGTCGACGTCTTGAAAAACAACACCGTCACGTTTGCCGTTACGTCGAGATCGAAATTTATCGCGTAGCTCTTGACGTATCCGTCGCGGCTGACGGCGACGCGCACCGTCGCGTTGTACCCGCGGTACGAGGTTATTTCCGCCGCGCCGTCGAGCGAGCCGTTCACTGTCTGCACAGTCATTTCCGACACAAATTCTTTGAATATCTCTTCAAATTTGTCGTCAGGGATCGGCACACTGACCGTCCGCACTCCGTCGTCGACGTCTGTTATCGTCACGTCGACGAGCAGCATCGCGGGGAGCACCTGCTGGATGGAATTGATCGTTTCCACCGCTTCGCTGACTTCTCCGCCGCCTTCGACCTGCTTCTTCGTTCCGACGCCCGCGTTCACGGTATAGCACCAGTCGCCCTCATAATACGATTCGCTTCTGATCATGCTTCCGAGCACCGCAGAATCGGTAGCCGTGTAATACGTCGGCGTTTTGCTTTTCAGTCCCGCCGCCATGACCTTTGACGTGATCGGAACGGTCACGTCCGCGCCCGCGATTTTCGTCTTTATGTTCACGTCGAGCACCGCGTCGAACGAATCGAGCCCTCTTGTCTTTTCAACAGCGCGGGACGTGAGGGAATATGCCGTCACCTGCTCGAAAAATTCCTCGACGGCGTTCTTTTCCCCGTCGCCGCACGACGACATGATAACAGCCGTCGCCCCAATGCAAAGCGCCAGATCGAGCGCCGTAAATCTTTTGATGCCTTTCATTTTTGTCTTTTCCCCTTTATGAATGTATGCCGCGGGGAAAGCCCGCGGCAAATATTATCAGTTTGCTCCGAAACGGTCGACCTCGACGCCCGCAACGACCTTGTCAGAGTCGTTGAACAGCTTGTCGAGCTGCGAAATACGCATGTACAGCCCATCGGAAACTTCTGTCTCTTCGCCGATAAGCTCGCGCGCGCCGTCGGAATTTATCCTGTACGTGTATGTCGTGACAGTCGGAACGACACAGCAGTACGTCTGATTGACGCGCTTTTCCGTGTTTCCGTCCGCGTCCGTGTAGTCGTAGAGAACGTCGTAGACATTGAACGTGTAAAGCGTTTCGACGTATTCCGCCTCGACTTTTCCCGTCATGTACGTCCAGTTCGAGATGTGCCCGTCCGCGTTGATCTTGTAGTTCTTCGGCTTGAAATATGAGTCGGCGCGGTCCTCTTCCTTCAGGAAGAACTTGCCCGCCGCCTCGTCGTAGAACGCCGTGTCGTAGCTTAGAACCGTCTCGCCGCCGGAAAGTCCGGTCGTCGTGAGCTTTACGTTGTGGCAGATAATAAAGCCGCCGTCATAAATCGCCTTGACCGTCTTTCCGTTTTCGACTATCGGATTGCCGTATTTGTCAAAGCGAGTGTATGATTCGTTCGTGTCGCGGTCCGTTTTCTTTATATTGATCGTCCGCGACGGCTCGGCGGATATCTCCCCGCCGCCGTCGGTATCAATCGCAAACTCACGTGTGATCAGAACGTAATATAGCTTTCTGAAATTCTCGAATTCGCCCTCGAACTTGACCTGCGTGTACGAACCGACGCGATAGATGACGGGTTTTACGTCAAAAGTAAGCGGCGCGCCGTCGCGCATGATCTTGACCGACGTATCGCTTCCCTTCGTAACGTCGACGTGATACGTCAGGTAGCTGCCGTTTATCGTGTATCTGATGTCTCTTTTGTCGTCGATGAGTTCGAGATAGTCGAGCGACGTGATGTTGTCGAAGAACATCCTCGCGCTGATGAATTTCGCGGGGCGCCACGTCGCATATCCGAAGTCGCTCGTCAGCACGGCGAATATCGTTTCGCTGTACGGCGAGTATGCGTAGCGGCATTCGCCGCCGAGGTCGGCGTCGTAGAACGTGTCGCCGAAATAAAGCGTATATGTGCCGCCTTCAAAATCAGTCGATTCAGGCGTTACGTTTTCAAGCGTGAACGTCACACGCGCCAGGCACTTTTCATTTCCCGCCTCAAGCCGCGCGGGATCGAGATCGAGCCCGTATTTTTCATATACCGTGGCGTCATGCACCGCTTCGCCGTAGGCAAGTATTTTCTTTGCGTTCAGATATTCGAGACTGCCGAGCACGTAAGACGACAATGTCGATTCCTCGACGACGTACCCTTTCGGCACGTCGAGCGCGTAGGTGCGTCCCGCCGTCGTCTGCTCTTCGGCTTTGAGCGTATGCAAACGCACGATCGTTTTATATTCGCCGTCCGACGTTCTTTCGATCAGAAAATCGCTCGGCTGATATATGCTCTTCGCAAAATACGGGAGCACGACTGTACTGATCAGCGCCTCGCTTCCCTGCGTCATGAAATCGGCGGCAACGTACGTCGTCAGCGAGTAGATCACATGATATTCCGTCGTCACGCCGTCCTCGTCCGTCACCTTGTTGCGCCTGCCTTCCGCCATCGCGTAATAGCCGTCGCCCGTCGGCTGTTTTGAGCCGATGAATATCTTATATGAAGTACCGTCGGTGAATTTCACCTCAAAGAACGCGGGGGACGAACCCTCGTCAAGCCCGTAGGAAACGAGATCGGCGTCCGTCGCGCGCTCGTTCACTCTGTCCTGCGTTCCGAGCTTCGGCGAATTTGTAACGAGCAGGAGTGAGTGCGTCACGACGGAGGCGAGATTCTGCGCGTTGAGCGTAATATCCTCCGAGCCCTCGATGTAAAACATCGTTCCGGCGTTGCCCGGATCTTTGGCAATGAGCTTATAGTGCTCGTTTTCGTTCTTTATTTCTATCGACGAAACTTCCGCGCGTGTGCGGTATTTTTCAATGAGGATTATGTTGTTGTTATACAGCTCCTCGCCATCGAGAAGCTCGGGAACGTAATTTTTCACACGGCTGACAGCCGGACGGACGATCGCAAAATAGACGATAAGCCCGATCAGCGCCACGGCGAGAATTATCAGTCCCGCGCGCGCTTGCTTTTGAAGCAACGTTTTTTCGCCTTTTGTGAAAAGGTTTTTGATATTTTTGAAAAATTTCATGAATGACGTCTCCTGATCCAGACGACGGTGCCGAGCACAGCCGCGATAACGGGAACGACGACGATCGTCGTCACTGTCCAAGCCGTCGCCGCGCTGCCCGTGACTTCAAGCGCCTTGTTGTTTGTGAACTGAATGAAGTTTATCCCTTCAAACGAGATCATCTCGTCGTATATCTGCGAAAGGAGCCACGTCATGATGGTCTTGTTCATACACGTGTTGGCGTAGCTTTGCGAAAGGAATTCCGTCGATCCGATGACGATAGCGTAGCTGCGCGTGTTGTTCTCGTCGTTGAGATCCCACGTGCTGTAATACATTCCGATGAACGCTTCGTCAAATCCGTCGCGGTCGACGATCGTCGCCGACGAATACGGATACATCAGCGCGTAAGCGCCGTATGCGCCGTTGTAGCCGTGAATGGTGTCCGAAGCGCCGCTGTTCTTATCCTTGACGTAGACGTTTGCGGGCGATTCAAACACCGTCGCAACGGTGGTCGAGCGCGAGCCGAACAGCTCTTTTTTCAGCGACGCCGCCATTCCGTCGGACATCCGCGAATAGTCCGCCGTTATCTTCGACGCATCGGAGCTTGCGATCGAGTGGCGCGAGTCGGAGATCGCGCCGCCGTACCCGAGACCGAATTCGGACAAAAGCTCGCTGAGCGCGGGAAGCTCCGGCGTCGTCGCGCCGACGGAAACGATGATGTTGCCGTAACCCGTTCCGAAGAATTCGCGTATCTTCTTGACCTCGTTTACAAGGTCCTTGTCGCTCGCCGCAGGCACCTGAAGATCGAATTTAGGATCGTTTATCAGAAGCAGGCAGTTGTTGTAGTCGCCCGCTTTCGCAATGTCGTAATAATCGGAAAAGTCCTCGTCGCCGCTGCGAAGATTGATCTCCTGAACGCGATATCCGGAATTTTCGAGCACCTCGACCCACGTCTTTTCGACCGTGTCGAGCGCGGGCTCGCCGTGACCCTGAAGGTAGAACGCGACGGGCTGGTTTTCATCCTTGCCGAGCATCTGCGCGAACGCGGAAAGGAATCTTGCCTCGGCGTTATATCCGAAGATATTGCCGCTCGTGTCGTATGTGAAGAAAGCGTTGATGCCGTATTTCTTGTTGCTCGCGGAGGAGAGCGGCTCAAAATTCTCGTCAGCCGCCTCGATGACGACGTCTGTGATCGAGATCGTGTCGCCGTATGTGAACTTATAATGTTCGACAAGATCGGGGTGAGCCGTCGAGTTTATCGCTTTGAGATTTACGTTCGGATACAGCTTCGCTATTTCCTTTATCGTGTTGTAAACGAGAAGCGTCTGATAGTTGTAAGTCGAGAAACGATCCTCGTCCATCATAAGCACTATGTTGAAATTCGTCGCTTGGCCGTCGCTTTTCGTCAGTCCCTCGAATTCTTTTTTGAAAGCGTCGGAAACGCGGTAATAGTTCTGCGCCGAAATGTCGGTATACCAGCCGAACGTCGAGCCGAGCGCCGTTATGATTACGTTGATGACGACGAGCGCCGCGACGACGATCACCGTTATCGCCGTTGCCGACGTGCCGTATCTGAGTTTTTTGTTTTCGCTGAATTTGCTCATTTATACCGCCTCCTTTACGACCAGCGGCGCTTCTCAAAGACGCGCACCGTCATGAACAGGAACGCCGCTATCAGAGAAACGTAGTATATCAGCGCCGCCCAGTCGAAGAGTCCGTACATGAAATACGTGTATCTCGACGTTACCGATATCGCCGAGAAAATGCGGCGCACGAATTCCGAATTGATGTAGCTGTTTATGTTCTGCGCAAAAACGAACAGGCATATCGCAGCTATCGTGCCGAACGCGGCAAGGAACTGATTTTCCGTCAGTGACGAAATGAATTCTCCGACGGCGATAAAAGCCGCTCCGATGAGGAGTATCGCGATGACGCTGCCTATATAGATCGCCGTGTCGGGCGTGCCGTACACTTTGAGCGGAATGTAGTAAATTATCGAAGAAACGAGAAAACTGCCGCCGAACAGCGTGTACGCCGCGAGGAATTTTGCCATGACTATTCCGAAAAGCGACACGGGAGACGTCAGAATCAGCTGATCGGTCTTCATTTTTCTCTCCTCGGAGAGAAGCTTCATTGTCAGCAGCGGCACCTCGACGATGCACAGCATGATGACATATGTGAAATACTGCGTGTAATTTGCGTCGGCGCCCTTTTGCACAGTCAGCGACATGAATATCCCCGCGCTGACCGCGAAGAATATCGCCACAAACACGTACCCGACAGGGCTCGTGAAGAAATAACGCATTTCTCTTTTATAGATAGCAAGCATTTTTCTTCTCCTTTCAGCCCTCTCCGCCGACAACGGAAAGGAAGATGTTTTCAATCGTCGCGCCGACCTGTTCAAGAGACAGTATCGGCCACGAATTCTGCGCCAGCATGAAGAACACGGGCTTGCGCACGTCGATCTCGCCCTGACTTTCGACAAGGTACGAGCATGTGCCGTCGCCGTAGTCGACGGCGACGCTGACGGCGGACACGCCGTTGATGCGGCGGAGCGCGTTACCGACGCTCGCCTGCGGCCCGTCGACGCGGAGCATTATGCGGCGGTTGCCGCGCAGCGCCTCGTCAAGCTCGTCCACCTTTTTGTCGGCAACGATTTTGCCGTCGTTTATTATGATTATCCTGTCGCATATCGACTTGACTTCCGAAAGGATGTGCGTCGACAGAATTACGGTGTGATCACGTCCAAGCTCTTTGATCAGGTTGCGGATGTCGATTATCTGCTTCGGATCGAGGCCGTTCGTCGGCTCGTCGAAGATGATGACCTCGGGATTCGACACAAGCGCGCCCGCTATGCCGACGCGCTGACGGTAGCCCTTCGACAAGTTTTTGATCATTCTGTTCATCACGTCGTCGATCTTAACGACCGACGCGATCTCGTTTATGTGCGCCTTTTTGTCAAGCGTGCATTTTTTGAGATCGAATATGAATTCAAGATATTCCCTGACCGTCATATCGAGATAAAGCGGCGGCATCTCGGGCAGATACCCGATCTTTTTCTTGACTATCATCGGGTGCTCCAAAATGTCGTAACCGTCTACGCACGCGCGCCCTGAAGTTGAGGAGAGATATCCCGTCAGAATACTCATTGTTGTCGTTTTGCCCGCGCCGTTCGGCCCGAGGAATCCGACGATCTCTCCCTTTTCAACGGTGAAACTGATATCGTTTATCGCGTATCTTTCTCCGTATTTTTTGGTAAGATGCTCTATTTTAATCATTTTTCTGTCCTTTCGGATGGTTTAATGTATCATTCTTATTCTTTTTTCGAGAACGCCCGCTTCGACGCTCTTGTAGTCGCCGCCGTATTCGCCGTCGACCGTCCACGGAATGTTGCTTTCAAACTCGAATTTCACCTTCGACGCGCGAAGACGTATCACGCCGCGGTATTCGTTTTTCGGGTCGAGCAACCCCACGACGTCCTGCTGGAGCGCCGCCGCGTTATACGGGAAGCGCACGAGCGTCACCTCTATCAGCCCGTCGGAAAGGAAGTTATCGTCTTTCATATCGAAAAACTTTATCCCGCCGATAGTTTTCGAGTTCGACACCATGCCGTATATGAACTCGTCCGTCTCGCGTCGCCCGTCCGCCTCAAACGTCATTCGTATCGGTTTCAATGTCGGCAGGCGCTTTGTCGCCTCCGAGACGTAGGCGAGCTTGCCGAGCGACGTCTTCATGTCCTGCGGCGTCAGATACGCGACGTCGGTGAACGCGCCGAACGCCGCGACGTACGAAAACGCCCGGTCGCCGAGCATTCCGACGTCATATAAATGCTCCTCTCCGTGAACGATCTGGTGCAACGCCGTCTTCACGTTTTTCGATATCCCGTGACTTCCCGCAAAATCGTTGACCGTGCCCATGGGAATATATCCGACAAGCGGCGACGCGCCGCTTTTGACTATCCCGTCGAGCATTTCGTTCAGCGATCCGTCGCCGCCCGTAACGATGACGGCGTCATATTCCGCCGCGCGATCGGCGACCGTCTTTTTTATGTCCTCCGGCCCGCGCGACAGATAAACGCTGACGACGGGAAAGCGCCGCGACAGTATCTCTATCATGTCGTAGGCCCAGTTTTTTGCCGCGCCGTCACCCGAAACGGGATTTATCACAAGCAAAAGTTTTTCCATCGTTTTCGCTCCGCCTGTATTAAAGTGTGATTCTTATATTTATTATATACCCGACGGGAGATGAAATCAAGTGGAACACATCAAAAACACCGCGCCGTCACAAATTTTTTACAATTCCGTCATTCCTCGTCAGCGGGTTTTTCCCAATCGAGCGCGCGCCACACCGCGCGATTCCAGCCGGCAAGGAGTCTTTCGGCTTCGTCCCTCGCCATCTTCGGCGCAAAGCGCCGCTCGATCACGCGCGCGGCAGCTATATCGTCAAGACTCCCGAAAAATCCGACGTAATGCCCCGCGAGCATCGCCGCGCCCGCCGCTGTCGCTTCGAGAAGTTCCGGTCGCGCGACCGTGATACCCGTTATATCCGCTTGGAACTGCATGAGAAAATTGTTTGCGCAAGCGCCGCCGTCGACTTCAAGCTCCACGGGCGGCGCGCCTATATCAGTCGTCATCGTGTCGAGCACGTCTTTTGACTGATACGCTATAGCTTCGAGCGCCGCGCGCACTATGTGATCTCTGCCCGCTCCGCGCGTAAGCCCGATTATCGTTCCGCGCGCGTACATATTCCAATACGGCGCACCCATTCCCGTGAACGCGGGAACGAGGTAAACGCCGCCGTTATTTTCAACTGCCGACGCGCATTTTTCCGAATCTGCCGCCGAACGTATCAACCGCATCTCGTCGCGGAGCCACTGAACAACAGCGCCTCCCGTGAAAACGCTGCCCTCGAGCGCGTATCCGTGCGAGCCGTGCATCGTTGCCGCCGCCGTCGTAACAAGACCGTTTCGGCTCAATATCATATCTTTTCCCGTGTTGGCGAGAAGAAAACATCCCGTGCCGTAAGTGTTTTTCATGCTTCCCTTTTCAAAGCATCCGTGGCCGAAAAGCGACGACTGCTGGTCGCCGGCCATGCCGCAGATCGGAATCTTTACGCCGTTGTACTCGAAATATCCGAAGTCGTCGCCCGAGGAGAGCACCTCGGGGAGCATCGGGCGCGGCACGCCGAACTCTGAGAGCAGCCGCTCATCCCAGTCGTGCGTTCCGATATTGTACAGCATCGTACGCGCGGCGTTCGTTTCGTCGGTCTTGTGGCATCTGCCGTCCGTCAGCTTCCAAAGCAGCCACGTGTCTACCGTGCCGAACAAAAGATCGCCGCGCTGTGCAGCGTCGCGCGCGCCTTCGACATTATCGAGTATCCATTTTATCTTCGTCGCCGAAAAATAAGCGTCGGGAACAAGCCCCGTCGCTTTTCGGATGTGCGTCGCCAGCTCCGTCCCTTTGATCGACGTGCAGTAGTCGCTCGTCCGTCGGCACTGCCACACTATCGCGTTGTAGACGGGCTTGCCCGTGTTCTTGTTCCACACAATAGTCGTCTCGCGCTGGTTAGTTATGCCGAGCGCCGCTATCTGCGACGGCTCGACGCCGTTTTTCATCATGACCTCCGTCATGACGCTGTATTGCGAGGCGAATATCTCCATCGGATCGTGCTCTACCCATCCCGCTTTGGGATAAATCTGCGTGAATTCCTTTTGCGAAACGCCGCGGATCTTCAGATTTTTGTCAAAAATCACCGCGCGAACGCTCGTTGTGCCCGCGTCGAGCGCGATAACGAATTTTTCTTTCATGTCATTCACCTTTGAGCCAAGAAATGATGTCGCGCGTTACTTCTTCCTTGCAGACGTCGTTCAGTATCTCGTGGCGGCATCCTTCGTAAAGCTTCATCTTCGCGTCGACGCCGGCCGCCGTCATCGCGTCGTAAACTTTCTTCACGCCCTCGCCCATCGAGCCGACGGGGTCCCTGTCGCCCGCAACGAGAAGATATCTCTTCGATCTGTCGAGCTTCGGCACCCATTTTTTGATATCTATCATTGAAAGACCCGTCATCAGATCGCGGTAGCCCGCCGTCGTGAACGGAAATCCGCACTTTTCGTCGTCGATGTATTTCCGCACCTCGTCATCCTTCGTGTTGAGCCAATCGAGCGGCGTTTTGTACGTCGGCTCCGCTTTGCCGTAAGGTCCCGTCGAAAGCCCCGCGAGAAAGTTGTTTGTTTTTCTGCGCGCAAACGGCACCATGATGTTTGCGATCGCCTTTCCCGCGCCGACGGCGGCGTTCGGTCCCGCCGTACCCATAAAAATGTATTCGTCCGCGGTGTCGGAGTAATATCCCGCGATCGTCCGCGCGATGAACGAGCCCATCGAGTGCCCCATCAGCGTCAGCTTTTTGTCGGGATATCTTTCTTTCATCACGCGAGCCGCGTGGATGTTGCACTCGACAAGATATTTCCAGCCGTCTTTGTCGGCAAAATGTCCGCGAACGCCCTCGCTCTCCCCGTGGCCCGGGTGGTCGATGCCGTAAACGAGATACCCCTCTTTACTCAGTTCCCTCGCAAATTCATCGTACCGCGCGACGTATTCAGCCATTCCGTGACATATCTGATAGAGCGCGCGAACATCATTATCCGGCTCCCAGATGTGCAAACAGACTTTTCCGTATTTTTCGGTGAGCATTTCGCGTTTTTCCATGACATTTCCCTCCAAAAGTTAAAATTATATTTATTTGTATAAATTATACCATATTTCAAAGAGCTTTACAAGGATTTTTGAACATTTTTTCTTTGCCGCGGGCTTTTTCAAACCCCTCGCAATGACAGTGTGGCGACTCTGTGTGGTCGCCCGTTTTTCTCTCCCGCAGGGAGAGAAAAAGACCGCGCCCGCGGTCTTTTCTATTTGCTCATTCAAATATTATCTTCCTCATATCTTCGACCGTGCCGAGATAAAATTCCGAATTTTCTCTCATATATTTTATTATCTCCGGCACGAACTGCGACCATCCCGCCGCCGCAAAGTGCGCGCCCGACGCGCGCGCCATTTCAAGCCCCGTGCGCAGATCGTCGATCACAAGCACCTCGTCCACCGTCGCGCCCGTCTTTTCGCACAGATCGACGACCGAAAACGGCGACGGCTTGCATTTTTCGGGCGGCAGCTCGCATCCGTATATGTAGTCCGGCAAAAAACCGAGCCGCTCCGAGTAATCACGTTCGATCACGTCCCTGTGCGACTGCGACGAAACGGCAATAATCCCGCCCTCCGCCTTGAAATCGGAGATAATTTCGCCGACACCCTCGTAAAAATGCGGCACGCGCGTCTTGACATATTCCTGCCACATCTCAAATTCAAGGTCGAGCTCCTCTTTCGTGAACGACAAAACGCGCGTATAGTAGTCGTAAAGCCCCGGGTAAAAGCAGGCGTTCATGAATTCTTCGAGTGTCAGCACGTATTCGCCCGGGCGGAATATCTCGATCGTCTTGACAAAGCACGGATAGTGTATTTCAGGTGAACTTTTCACAGCTGTATCGTCATGGTCGATCACAAGGCATTTGTATTTCAGCATTTTCTTCATCCTTTTCAGTGTATATCCGCGGGACGCGATTTGATATCCCGCACAAAATTTCATAGCTTATCGTGCCGCATAGCCGCGCAACATCGTACGCCGTTATCTCTTCGTCTCCGTCGCGCCCGATCAGCGTGACGTATTCATTTGTATAAAACGGTATGTCCGAAACGTCGATCATCAGCGCATCCATGCAGATGTTTCCGACGATTTTTGCACGCATTGAGTGCAAAAGAACGCACCCTTTGTTCGACAGCGCACGCGGAACGCCGTCCGCGTATCCCGCGGCGACGGTGGCGACGGTCATGTCGCGCTCGGCGCGGAAAGCATCGCCGTAGCCGATGTATTCCCCCTTTTTCACACGCCGCGACGACAGTATCGCCGCGCGAAACGTGAGCGCGGGGCGAAGATCAACACCCGGATTTTTCGACGGATCGAGTCCGTAAAGCGACAGCCCGACGCGCGCGATATCATCGCTCGCATCGAGCGACGCGCTGCTCGGAAACGACCAAAAAAGATCGCTTCTGCCCGCGAAAACAGATTTTATCTTATTAAATCGGGCGAGCTGAACAGCGGTGAAATCATCGTCGCCGCTCCGCGCGGGATGACTGTAAAGTCCCAGTATATCTATGTTTTTCAGTTCGAGCGCTGCGGCGATACCGTGAATGTCAGTGCAGTCGAACCCGTCGCGCCGCATCCCTGTGTCAATACATAAAACCGCGCGAGCTTTTATATTTTTTCGACGCGCGAGCTCGTCGAGAACGAGCGCGTTTTTGAATTTTCCGAGAGAAACGATTGTCCCCGTGTCGATCGCCCGCTCAAACTCAGGCGAATAACCGTCGCCGAGGATCAGCACGGGCGTCTTTTTCGCTACTCTTGAAATCTCCTCCGCCTCGTCGATGTTTGAAACGGCGAACGCGAGCGCGTCGCCGTCGAGTGCTTGCGCCACGCGCGCCGCTCCGTGTCCGTAAGCGTCGGCTTTCAGCACCGCGACCGCTTTTTTGTTTGCAACCGTCAACTGTAAATTGTGCTTTATGGCATTTATGTCAATTTTGGCAAAATTTCTCATTTTATCGCCTCCGAATAATAGTCTATTCAGCAGCGGCGCGAGGTGTGAGAATTATTCGGCGCGTTGACGATCAATCAAAATATCACAAATTATATTTTACTGCTTTTATATTATCCCAAAGCAAACTTGCCGTATGTTCTATATCTTCTTTTTCATTATGAAATATTTCCCTGAAACACTTTATTTCAAGCATGTCGTTTTTCTTTTTCCATGTTCCGACCACGTTTCCGTTTAGAAGCACGCAAGGCATGACTATACCGGCCAAATTGAACACATTGCGCAGATATTCACTTTTCAAATAAATACTTTCCCTTTTCTGATACCCCATCATAAGCTGATCAAATCCTGCAAGAAATACGCATCGCGGAATATCGGGGCAGTCCGCATAAATATCTCCCATATAAAAATATTGCTTGTCATCTATCATAACTGTCATGACAGGCAGTTCATTCAAAAGCTCTCTTACATATCTTTTTGTAAACCCAAAAAAATATGAAATATCATTTACGGTTGCGGGAGCAATATGATTAAGATACCTCGTCAGTTGTTGTTTTATTGCATCGGAACGATCCATGGGAGTATACGGCTTACTCAACTTGAACGCTTTTTCTGTTTTAACTTTGTATTGAATAAAACCTCTTTCGCAAAGTGGCCTGAGTAATCCTCCCCAACTGTTAAATATATAGGATTCTTCTATGCTTGTCATTCCCGCTTCTCTGCAAGCAAAACGCAAATCATCTCGCTTTTCTATCCCCAAAGCCACACTTTTTACAATGAGATCCGAAAAATATTTTTTTCTTTCGCCGGTTATCCATATTCTGCCATTGGAAAGTTCATCCGTCCAGTTATTGTTTAGATAAAATCCGTCATCATACTTGAATAAAGGCAAGTCATCTTCCAAAATCATATGTAAGGTGCCTCTGATTGTCCAGTTTTTGATGACGTTATCGCCAATGCAATCCTTGTTTATTTCTTCATTACAACGAATGATAAGCGAGTGTACTGCATTGCTTAAAAACTGGCATTGTATTCCGCATAAATCTCTTATTACGGTTTCTTTGCTTGCGTTATTTGTTATGTATTGTCTTGACAGTTGTATTTGTTTTAATTCAGCTGTATTCATTGCTTCCTTTTACTTATAACATAGTAATCTTTTTGTTATTATACCACATAAAAACAAAAAAGGCAAGTCGTAAGACTTGCCTGATTCTGATCAGAAGACCATAGAAAACCGGATAGAGAGAAACGAATCAAAGCGAAGTCCGAGAAGGACAAGCATCGGTCTATTAGTATCGGTCAGCTGAACACATTACTGTGCTTACACCTCCGACCTATCAAACTCGTAGTCTACAAGTGACCTTACTGCTTAAAGCAGAGGATATCTAATCTTGAGGCAAGTTTCACGCTTAGATGCTTTCAGCGTTTATCTTAACCGCACACGGCTATCCAGCTATGCCCTTGGCAGGACAACTGGTGCACCGGAG
>JAFXWT010000364.1 GCA_017542695.1 Clostridia bacterium | reverse complement strand
CCGTTTTTCTTATCCTCGGTATAAACGGCGTAGGGAAATACGGCATTCCACGCGCCGCTGTCCGTTATTATCTGTATCGAGCACGTCGTTTTGCCGCCCGCTCGATGATATGCGTGAATGACTGCTATCGTCTTATCCTTTGACTGACATTTGAAATAGCGTCCGCAAAAATATTCTCTCATTGCTTTTTCCACTGTTATAGTTTATATTTTAATTCTATCATATAAGGGCAACAAAATCAAGTGAAAGAAAATAATAAACGCAAAAAAAGTATAGCGCCGCGTCACTATGGCGCGATAATACGACTCGTCGCCGATTTATATCAACATTTCACAAACGGAAATCATCACTTTTTGTCAAAGTGACGATTGATTTTTAGCATCGGAACGTGTATAATTATAAACAGAGAAATTTTTTCTTCTTTAAGCGAAAGAAAGGGCGTAAAATATGAAAAAGATACTTGCATTGATAATGGCGGCGGCGATGCTCGCGCTTCTCGCGGCGTGCACGACGACTCCCGTCGATACGACGGCGGGGACAAGCGCCGCGACGACAGAGCCGACAGCCGAGACGACGACAGCGTCGGCAACGGAAGCGACTACGGAAGCTACCACGTCGTCGGGCGGGGAAGAGCCCGTTGTCGAGATCGTCAAAAACGATCCCGTGAAAGAAAAATTCGGAAAATATGTTTCCGTTATATATAATCCCGCGTACTGCAAAGTGACGGCAAACGTCGAAGCGGGCGTCGGCTCGAAAGAAACGGTCACGCTGAATATCGAAATGAACGACGGATTAGTTTTTGACGGCTGGACCTTACCGACGCAGCTTTCGTCGGGCACTTACGCCGAGACGATAGTCAACGGAGCGAAACCCGCCGAAACAAAGACGACGTATACGCTCACCGTGTCCGAAGAAACGAATATTTTTGCAAATTACAGCTTCAAGGTGATATATAACGCCAATGGCGGCACGGCGCAGGGCGGCGGAAACACATACGAGCAGAAATTCTCGGCGGTCTGGTACAAATGCCCCGTGACGCTTCCCGAACAGGGATATTTTACACGCGAAGGATATACGCTTTCCGAGTATAACACGAAACCCGACGGAAGCGGCACGGCGGTAAGCCCCGGCTCGCGCGTATTTACAGACGACAAGGGCGTGACGGAGCTTTACTGCATTTGGGAAAAACAAAGCCCCGAAGCCGATTTTGAATACACAAGGTCGAGTTTGACCACAACGATCACTGCTTACAAGGGTACGGACGAGACGGTCGTCATTCCCGACACGCTCGGCGGCGCGAATGTGATAACCGTGGGCGCGGGCGCATTCAAGGGCACGACGGCGAAGAAGGTCATTTTGTCGAAAAACGTGAGAACCGTCAACGACAAGGCGTTCGCGGGGAGCGATATCGAATCGCTCGTGATGTTCGACTCGCTCACATATATCACCGACAATGCGTTCGACCACGGACAGCTGAAACATCTGCGGATCAACGCCGCTCTCGGCATGTTCCGCAACTGGATGCAGACTCAGTCGACGACAAAACTCGACCGCCTCGTTTACGCGGCGGGCAAGGGAATAAAGAAGCTCGTGATGTACGGCGGATCGGGATCGCTCTACGGATTTGAATGCAAGCAGATCGACGAAGCGCTGGGCGGCCAATACTGCGTTATCAACGTCGGCTCCAACGCCAACGCGACGGCGGCATTCTTCTTTGACTGGTTCGAGGAGCTCGTCACCGAGGATGACATCATCATGTGGGTGCCAGAGCTCGGCTCGTATATGCTCGGCGACACGAGATTTACGGATAGACTCTGGGGCGTCGTTTCGGGACATTACGACGCGTTCAGAAACGTCGACGTTTCCGAGTTTAACGGCGTGCTCTCGACGTATTCGTCATATGCGGGACAGCACGTGACGGCGTGTGATTTCGTGCCGGATTCATACTCGCAGACAAAGGAGCCGAACGCATACGGCGAATACGGAAGCTATGATGTTTACGGCGACCTCATTTCTTTAAGAGCGCATGAGGACGGCAGTAAGGACTATAATTTCAACCAGTATCCCGAATTTTACTTCTATATGTCCGAGCTGATCTCAAAGATCAGTGAAAGCGGAACGAAGATATACTTTGCTCCCGCCGCGATGATCAAGGACGGAGACGGTATCAGCGACGCGGCGTACGCTGCGTATATCGAAAAGATCAAGAGCGCATTCCCCGAACTTATCCATATCGTTAGCGATTATAAGGATCTGCTCGTCGACTACGAATACCGCTACAATTCGCAGTGGCATTTCACATGGGACGGCGCGGTCGTCCGCACAAAACAACTTGTGCCGTATATCGTGGCGCAAGCGGAGAAAGACGGTAAATAATAATGTTTTCGGATACAAATCTCTTGTTTGTATCGGTATGGCCGACGGTGCTTTTCGCGCTGTCGGTCGTACTTGTACTTATTGAATATCTGCTGATAAAAAAACACCGCCGCGTCTTTACGATCGTAGATTCGGTTTTTCTCGCGGCGTCTTGCGGCGTGTTTATATGGAAACAATGCTCGCTGTGCGACGTTCTCGTGCTCGTGCTTGCGACGCTTGCGCTGCGCCTTGTGTTTGAAATAATCGAAGGAAGGAAAGCCAAATGACGTTCAATTCAGGTGAATTTTTGATATTTTTCCCGATAACGCTGCCGCTTTACTTCCTTTTGCCTAAGAAGTGGAGCCGAGTGAGCTTGCTTATGATGAGTCTTGTGTTCTACCTTGCGTGGAACGTAAAGCTCGTTTTCCTCATTTTGTTCACAACGGCGGTATCGTATTTCAGCGCGATAATAATGGAAAAAACCGAGAAAAAATCGGTCAAAAAACTATGCCTTGTCGTGACGCTTCTGTCGTGTCTCGGCGTGCTGTTCTTTTTCAAATACTATAATTTCGCTGCAAATTCAGTCGGATGGGCGCTCGGCGCGATGACCGGGAATACATACGACTTTACACTCGACCTCGTTCTCCCCGTCGGCATTTCGTTTTACACGTTCCAGACGCTGTCTTACGTCATCGACGTTTACCGTGGAAACGAGCCGGTCGAGCGCGATTTCGTGCTGTTTTCGCTTTACGTGACGTTCTTTCCGCAGCTTGTCGCGGGTCCTATCGAGCGTCCGGGAAACCTTATCCCGCAGCTACGTGAAAAGCATCCGCTGACGGCGGAAAACGCGCGCGTCGGTCTGCAAAAAATGGCAGTCGGCTTTTTTAAGAAAATTGTCGTCGCCGACCTGCTCGCAAACTACGTGAATTCGGTATATAACTCCGCGTCCGATGCGACGGGGTGGGGCGTCGCCATTGCGTCGCTGATGTTCACCGTTCAGATATACTGCGACTTTTCGGGATATACCGACATCGCCATCGGCTGTGCGCGGATAATGGGCATCAAGCTGATGAAAAACTTCGACCGACCATTCAAAGCGCAGTCGATAAAGGAATTTTGGGCGCGCTGGCACATCAGTCTTTCCACGTGGTTCCGCGATTACATCTATTTTCCGATGGGCGGCAGCAGACGCGGCCGCGCGCGCCAGATGTTCAACATTTTCATCGTGTTCCTCGTCAGCGGGCTGTGGCATGGCGCTAACTGGACGTTTGTGATTTGGGGCGTTCTTCACGCGCTGTTCCGCATCGTCGGCGAGCTGACGGCAAAGCCGCGCGAGGCGCTTTGGGCGAAAATGAAGATAAAGACAGACGCATTTTGGTTCGTCGCGCTCCGCAAGACGACGACTTTCCTTCTTGTGTCGTTTGCGTTCATTTTCTTCCGTGCAAACAGCGTTTCCGACATCAGAATACTCCTCGGCAAGCTGTTCACGGGGTGGGGAAGCATCAGCGGAACGCTCTCCTCGATGGGTATCGGTGTAACGGCTGCGATCGTCGCCGTGCTGTCGATAATCGTCATGACGGAGCTTGACGTGATAACTTCAAGCGAAGCGGCGGAGGGGGTCGTCGCATCGTCGAGAAAAACGACTGTTTTGTGGGTGATATGGGCTGTCGCCGTCGCATGGATAATGTTGCTGTCCGTCGGCGGAGCGAGCACGTTCATCTACTTCCAATTCTGATGGGGGGCGAAGAATATGAAAAAATCATGGAAATGCTTCATCGCTTGCCTTTTGTGCTTTTTGATACCGTTTATCTTTGTCGTCTCGCTCGGATTTTTCATCCCTCCGCAGTTTGATCTGACGTTCCTCGGCGAGCTGAAATACAAGGTCGACAGACTTTATTCGATAAAAGAGCCGAAGATCGTTGTCATCGGCGGCAGCAGCGTTCCGTTCGGCGTCGATTCGGGATTGATGGAAGAAATGGTCGGTATGCCTGTCGTGAATTTCGGGCTTTACGCCACTCTCGGCACGAAGCTCATGCTCGATCTTTCGCTCGGCGCGATCAGAAAGGGCGACGTCATCATTATCGCACCGGAAACGGACCCGCAGACGTATTCGCTCTACTTCAACGCCGAAGCGGCTTGGCAGGCCGCCGACAGCGACTTTTCTATCCTTTTGAAAATGTCGGGAAAAGACGCGCCGAAAATGATCGGCGGCTTTTGGAAATACACGTACCAAAAGGTCAAATATGCGCTCGCGTCTGAGCATCTCGACCCGTCGGGGATATACAACCGCGCGTCGTTTGACGAGTACGGAGATATTTCGTACGAGCGCCCGTATAACGTAATGACGCTTGGATACGACTCTAATACAACGGTGAAATTTTCGCCTGACATTATTTCTACCGACTTCATCGACTACGTGAACGAATACACAAAAAAAGCCGAAACGAAAGGCGCTACGGTGCTTTTCTCGTTCTCGCCCGTTAACGAGGACGGTATAGATCCGTCGACGACGCTCGGGACGCTCAATGAATTTACATCGTTCATCGACGAAAAATTCACGGCAAAGCGCATCAGCGACCCGAACGATTATCTTTATCGGAGCGGTTATTTTTACGACAGCAATTTCCACGTCAACGACGCGGGGATGACGCTTCACACGGCAACTTTGGCAAAGGACATCGCTACGGCTCTCGGCGTTGAAATAAAGAAGACCGTCGATATCCCGCCCGTGCCCGAAAAGCCGGACGACCCCGAATTTCCGACGGTGGAATTTGACGAAAACGAAAAGTATTTCACTTTCGCCGAAATGAACGTTGGCGGCAAGCTCGTCGGCTACAAGATAGTCGGCGTGAGCGACGAAGGAAAGGCGCAAAAAACGCTCATAACGCCCGTCGTTTATAACAAAAAAGCCGTAATTATGATCGGTGCGGGCGCGCTTAACGGATGCGCGGAGCTTGAAGAGGTGACTGTTTCAAGGTCGATACGCGAGCTTGAAAACGGCGCTTTCGCGGGCGCGCCGAAGCTGACAAAGATACACATTCTCGAGCCGGATCCCGAACTTGTGACGGTCGATTGCTTTGTCGACGACCCGCGCGACGGACTCTGCCGCGGAATGAATGAAAAAGCTCGGTTTTACGTTCCCGCCGAAGCGGTGAACGACTATCAGCTCGGCTATTTCTGGGCAAAATACAGGGACTGGATAGTTTCGGAATAATAAAAAGCCGACCGCGCGGTCGGCTGTTTATATGTGATCATAGATATTTCGGCACGCCGTCGAACGACTTTCCGTCCCACTCGAAAAATGCCTCGGTTAATCCGTCTCCGAAAAAGACGGGCAGATAATGCTCGAAATTCGGCGACAGTCGATCCGATTTTTCAAGCTCGGCGCGCTTCATCCAGAATATCTTGCCCTCATCCGTTCCGTCGAGCGTTTCGCCCGAAAAATCATGCGATTTATAAAGAAATTCGATGTATCTGTCGCCGTCCGGACTCGCCCAGTGAACGACGCCGCACGGCTCGACGTTCTTGACGTCGAGCCCCGTTTCCTCTTTTGCTTCGCGGATCGCCGACGCCGTAAAGCTCTCGCCCGGCTCGACGTGACCGCCCGGGAACGTCAGCCCCGGCCAGTCGCTCGCTGCGCGTTCGAGCACGAGGACTTCATCGCCGCGGCAAATCATTATCATATTGAAAAGTTTGATCTTCGGCATAACTCACCTGTGTAAAAGGGCGCGAGGCGCGCCCTTTTTTGATATTATCTTTCTTTCGTTTCAACTTCTTTGACCGCTTTTGCGACAAATTCGTCGACGCTCAGCGAGCCGAGCTCGCCGTCGCGGCGCGAGCGTACGGAAACCGTGCCGCTCTCGACTTCTTTTGCGCCGATAATGAGCATATACGGTACTTTATCAAGCTGCGCCTCGCGGATCTTGTACCCGATCTTTTCGTTTCTCGCATCGACCTCAACGCGCTCGATGCCGCGTGCCGCAAGAGCTTCTTTGACCTTATTTGCGAATTCGACATGATCGTCGGAGATTGGAAGTATCTCTACCTGAACGGGAGCAAGCCACATCGGGAAGGCGCCCATCGTCTCTTCGATGAGATAAGCCATGAATCTGTCGAGCGAGCCGAGGATGGCGCGGTGAAGCACAACGGGCGTGCGTTCCTTGCCCTCCTTGTCAATGTACGTCAGGTTGAATTTTGCGGGCAGGCAGAAGTCGAGCTGGCACGTCGACAGCGTGTATTCCGCGCCGACGGCGGGTTTTACGTTTACGTCGAGTTTCGGTCCGTAGAACGCTGCCTCGCCGATCTCCTCAGTGTAATCGAGCCCGAGGGAGTTCAGCACGTCGCGCAGCGCCGATTCGGCCGTGTTCCACATTTCGTCGTCGTCGTGATATTTGACCTTGTCCGTAGGGTCGCGGAGCGAGAGCACGAGGCGATAGTCAGTGATGCCGAAATCCTTGTAAGTCGTGAAGATGAGGTCGACGACCTTTGCGAACTCATCCTTGATCTGTTCGGGCGTGACGAAAAGGTGCGCGTCGTTCTGGCAGAAGTGGCGACCGCGCTCGATGCCTTTCAGCGTGCCCGACGCTTCATAGCGGAAATCGTGCGCGATCTCACCAATACGAACGGGAAGATTGCGGTACGAATGCTGAGAATTTGCGTATATCCTCATGTGGTGCTGGCAGTTCATCGGACGGAGCACGTAAACGTCGTCCTCGACGGTCATGGCGGGGAACATATTCTGCTGATAGTGATCCCAGTGTCCCGATGTCTTGTAGAGATCGACCGTGCCGACACACGGCGTCAGAACGTGCTGATAGCCCGAACGAAGCTCTTTGTCGCGGATATAATTTTCGAGTATGCGCCAGAGCGTGTATCCTTTCGGCAGGAACATCGGCATTCCGCGGCCGACGAGTTCGTCTGTCATGAACAGACCGAGGTCCTTGCCGATCTTTCTGTGGTCGCGGCGCTTTGCCTCCGCGAGCTTTTCAAGATAGACGTCGAGGTCCTCTTTTTTCGGGAACGCCGTGCCGTAAATTCTTTGCAGGACTTTGTTTTTCGAGTCGCCGCGCCAGTATGCGCTGTTGCACGCCGTCAGCTTGAACGCCTTTATCGCGCCCGTTGAGAACAGGTGCGGGCCGGCGCAGAGGTCGGTGAAGTCACCCATTTTATAAAACGATATCTCCGCGTCCTCAGGCAGATCGTTTATAAGCTCGACCTTGTACGGTTCGTCTTTCATAAATTCGAGCGCCTCGGCGCGCGGAAGCGTGTATCTTTCGAGCTTTGCGTTCTCCTTGACGACTTTCTTCATTTCCGCCTCGATCTTTTCGAGAACGTCGGGAGTAAACGTCGTGTCGCTGTCGAAATCGTAGTAGAAGCCGTTTTCGATGGCGGGACCGATAGTCAGTTTAGTGTTCGGGTAAAGGCGCTTGACCGCCGCCGCGAGCACGTGAGACGCGGTGTGGCGGAATGTGTGCGCGCCGCCCTCGTCGGCGAATGTGAGGAGTTTGATCTCGTCGCCGTCGCTTACCTTTGTCGTAAGGTCGCTCGTTTTGCCGTTGATCTCGGCGGCGATTACGTCGCGCGAGAGTTCGATGCCGGCTTCTCTTGCCGAGTCAAACGCGGAAAGTCCCTCGCCGACGGAATAGTTTTCTCCGTTGATCTTGATTTTCATGGTGTATATTTCCTTTCTCATATTATAATCATTTTTGCCGGGACAAAATAAAAACGCGCCCCGATAAATCGAGGTGCGTCGCACGGTCCCACTCAATAATTTTACTCTTGGGCAGATGTCAGTCGAGCGCAGTCGCCTCTCGACGGCGGTGTTCGATTCATATCTGCCTATGCTTTAACGGGCGACCGCCGCGCCATTTCCTGCGCGGATACAGTCGGTGGTATCTTCCATTTGTCACATGGAGCGCTCACACCTAAGCGCGCCCCTCTCTGAAAAGGCCATAATGGAAAACGTGTCCGACACAATTTAACCTATTACGTGTAATAGTATATCTTTTTTTCGCGGTTTGTCAAGTGTTTTTTTGAATTTTGTCTGCGTCGGGCATATTGACAAGCGAGGGATTTTGTTGTATTATATACTTAATCAGGAAATCAGGTGATGTTTTATGATAAATATTGAAAACGAAAAACTGAAAGTGACCTTGAATCCGTTCGGCGCTGAACTGACGAGTGCGGTGCTGAAGGAAAACGGCAGAGATTACATATGGGAAGGCGATCCGACTGTATGGTCGGGACACGCGCCGATCCTTTTCCCGATCTGCGGACGGCTCGCAAAGGACGCGTTCTTTGTCGGCGGCGAGAGGTATTCGCTGCCCAAGCACGGATTTGCGCGCCGCCGCGAGTTCGATCTGCTTGAAGTAGAGGAAACGCGCGCGTCGTTCGTTCTTCGCTCCGACGCGAAAACGAAAATGCAGTACCCGTTCGACTTTGAATTTGCCGTTTCGTTCTCGCTTGACGGGAGCAAACTGAAAACGGTGTATTCGACGGTCAACACGGGCGGGGAAACGATGTATTTCTCCATCGGCGCGCATCCGGCGTTCAGCGTGGGGCTCGGCGGGCGCGTCGTGTTCCCGATCAAAGATAAGATCGAAACGTTAACGGTAAGCTCCGACGGACTGATAAACGGCGCCAAAACATACGCCGAGTGCGATGACGGCGTGACGCTGACGGAGGACGTGTTTGAAAACGACGCGCTGATCATCCCGTCGCCGAAATTCGAGAGCGCCGACGTGTGCGACGGAAACGGAAAGAAGCTCGTCACGATGCGCTTCGGCAAAGTGCCGTATCTGCTCTTCTGGGCAAAGCCCGGTGCGCCGTTCGTATGCGTTGAGCCGTGGTACGGCATTCCCGACGACGTCGGCGAACCGCATGAACTTAAAGACAAGAAATCGGTGATCGCGCTCGGCGCGGGCGAAAGATTCGATTTTGAAACGGAGATCGAGTTTTTCGCATAAATTTCACGCATTACAGCCATAATTATCGCGGAGGGGAATATGAGGGTATTTCACATAATCACCGACACGAATATCGGAGGAGCCGGACGGCTCCTTTTGGCTGTGCTGAATAATATCGACAAGGGAATGTTCGACGTATCGGTCTGCGTGCCGAAAAACTCGGCGCTTGTGCCGCTGATCGAAGAAACGGGAGTGCGTGTTATCCCGACGGAGCACGGGCAAGATAAATCGTACGAGCCGGCCGCCGTGCACGAGCTTATACGGATCATCAAAAGTGAAAATCCCGATATCGTTCACACTCACGCGTCGCTTTCAGGGCGGCTGGCGGCTCGTCGTTGCCGCGTCCCGATAAGGATCATGACTCGCCACTGCGCCTTCGGCAACAAAAAAAGCGCGGAGCGCTTTCCGATAAAACAACTCCGCGGCGCGTTTTCGGATATGCTCACGACGCACTACGTCGCAACGGCGGAGATCGCCAAGCGACAGCTCGTCGCCGCGGGGTGCAGTGAAAAAAAGATAACGGTGATACAAAACGGCGCGGAGAAGATGCGCGACGTTACGGATTCCGAAAGAGCGGCGCTCCGCTCAACGCTCGGAATTCCCGACGGTGCTTTTGTTGTCGGCATTTCCGCACGGCTCGAAGAATACAAGGGACACAAGTATCTCATCGACGCGATGAATAGAATCAGAGACAGCGTAAACGACGTTTACCTTATTGTCGTCGGCGACGGCAAAATGCGGCTCGAACTCGAATGCTACGCAAACGAAAAAGGCGTTTCCGATCGTGTTGTTTTCACGGGATTTCAGCCCGATATGGCGCCGTATTACTCGATTTTCGACGTCGGGGCAAACTGCTCTTACGGTGCTGAAACGACGCCACTTGCGATAACCGAGGCGATGAGCGTCGGCGTGCCGAGCGTCGTCACTGATTCGGGTGGCAACTCAGACACGGTGACAGACGGATACGATGGGCTCGTCGTTCCCGAAAAAGACGCGGACGCGCTTGCCGCGGCGATATTGTCGCTTTATTCCAACAGAGATCTGCTTGCGCGCCTCGGCGAGAGCGCGCGTCGGTCGTATGATGAAAAATTCTCCGCCGAAATAATGACCGAAAAACTTGAAAAACTGTACCTGACGCTTGCCGAAAGAAAGGGGATAAAATGAAGATAAACGTGAAAAAACTCAACGACCGCGCGATCTTGCCGACGTATGGGAGTGAGTTTTCCGCGGGCGCCGATCTTTACGCGCTGACTGATGCGGAAATAAAAATAGCGCCGCGCGAAACGGTGCTGATACATACGGGCATATCACTTGAAATTCCCGCGGGCTACGGCGGTTTTATCTATGCGCGGAGCGGACTTTCGACAAAGCGCGGTCTCGCGCCTGCGAACAAGGTCGGCGTTATCGACGCGGACTATCGCGGTGAGATCATGGTGCCGCTTTATAATCAGTCGTCGGAAGTTCAAACCGTGTCGTGCGGCGACAGGATCGCCCAGCTTGTTATCGCCCCGTTTCTCAAAGCCGAGTTTGAGATTTGCGACGAACTCGACGAAACGAGCCGCGGCGAGAGCGGATTCGGCAGCACGGGTAAATAAAATTTACATATCAAAAAAGTCCTGCAACGGCAGGACTTTTTCATATTCTCATTTTTCAAACACGCTCGCTTTGAACGCTTCCCATTCGTCGGGGTGCGCGACGAAATATCGCGGGCAATCCTTGCCCGTCACGTCGTAGTGGCGGATGATCGCATCCTTATCGAGCGAATATTTGTCGCAAAGCCACGCAAGAAGCTGTCGCAGAGATGCGAGCGTTTTTTCATTGAAATGCCCGTCGCTCGTCGGGTGACAGCACTCGATCGAGATCGAATGAAGGTTCGATTCGCGGCTTCCGTTCGCCCATGCCACGCAGTCGAGCGGCACGCATTGGATTATCTCTCCGTCGAGTCCGACGATGAAGTGCGCAGACGCGGAAACGCCGTGACCGCCGGACAGGGAATTGAAATAATTTCTGTTTGCGATCGCCGTTGAACCGGGGTTTGCGACGTAGTGAACGACAAGATTTCTGACGTCGCCGAGCTTTTCGCCGTCGTAAGTGTAGTCGCTCATTTTAATGATCCGCACGTCGATATTAGGTTCTTTTACCGCGCTCTGCGGCGTGTCGCCGCTTCCTTTTGTCAGCCACAGTATCAGGAAAACGGCGATTATCACCGCGACGGCAACTATCAGAGCAAGCGCGGGCGTGGGTATTTTCTTTCTCATATTCACTTTCATCAGTTTTTCAGCGAGTGGATCGGCGCGGGGATGTGACCGCCGCGTGAAATAAATTTTTCGGGGGAGTAGTTGTTGACTTCCATCACGGGCGCGCGACCGAGCAGGCCGCCGAAAGATACGCTGTCGCCTATCTTTTTGCCGTAAGCGGGAATGATGCGGACGGCTGTCGTCTTCGTGTTCGCAACGCCGATGGCTATCTCGTCGGCGATGATGCCCGAAATGACGTTTTCGTCCGTGTCGCCCGGAACGGCGATCATATCGAGTCCGACTGAGCAGACCGACGTCATCGCTTCGAGCTTTTCAAGCGTCAGCGCACCGCGTTCGACGGCGGCGATCATGCCCGCGTCCTCGGATACCGGAATGAACGAGCCGGAAAGACCGCCGACGGCGTGCGCCGCCATGAGTCCGCCCTTTTTCACCGCGTCGTTGAGCATGTAGAGGCACGCCGTCGTGCCGTGAGCGCCGACGGACGTAAGTCCCATTTCTTCGAGTATGTAGGCGACCGAGTCGCCGACGGCGGGAGTCGGAGCGAGGGAAAGATCGACGATTCCGCGCTCAGCGCCGAGCGCGTCAGCCGCTTCACCAAGGGCAAGCTGACCGACTCGCGTTATCTTGAACGCCGTGCGCTTGATCACCTCGGCAAGCTCCGAAAGGTCGCAGTTACCCGCGCGTTTTATCGCCGATGCGACGACACCGGGACCGGAAATGCCGACGTTGATCGCCGTTTCCGCCTCGCCCGCGCCGTGGAATGCGCCTGCCATGAACGGATTGTCTTCTGGTGCGTTGGCGAACACGACCAGCTTCGCGCACCCTATCGAATCGCTATCTCGCGTGATATACGCGAGATTTTTTATTACTTTTCCCATTCTTTTAACGGCGTCCATGTTAATGCCCGCCTTCGTAGACGCTACGTTGACGGAAGAGCAGAGCCGCTCCGTCGTCGAGAGTGCCTCGGGGATCGCGTCTATGAGCGCGGACGCGCCGCGCGTCAGCCCTTTGTGAGCAAGGGCGGTAAAACCGCCTATGAAATTCGTGCCCGTCGTGCGCGCCGCGCGGTCGAGCGCTCGAGCGATCTTTATGTATCCGTCAGCGTCCGCCGAGCCGCCGATGAGCGACACGGGAGTGACGGAAATACGCTTGTTTATAACGGGAACGCCGTATTTTTTCTCGATCGATTCGCCGGTAACGACTAGTTTTTCCGCGCGTCTCGTTATTTTATCGTATATTTTATCGCAAAGGCGATCTGTGTCCTCTGAAACACAGTCGAAAAGGGAAATACCCATCGTTATCGTTCTGATATCGAGGTTTTCCTCACTTATCATGCTTATCGTTTCGAGGATGTCTTTTGTGCTGATAATAGGCATAATCGCTCCTTAAATCTTGTGCATCGAGTTGAATATCTGCTCGTGCATTGTGTTGATAACAAGGTGTGAGTTTTTTCCGAGCTCGTTCATAATGTCAACGAATTTCGAGAAATCGACGGCGAGCTTGTCGATGTCGACGATCATTATCATTACAAAATACCCGTCGAGGACGCTCTGCGATATGTCTCCGATGTTAGCGCCGTATTCGGCGCACTTTGCGCTGACTTTTGCGACGATGCCCGTCGAGTCTTTTCCTGTTACCGAAATCACAGCATTCATTGTTTGTTCCTCCGAAAATACATTGATATATTTGAATAATTAAATTTGTTATTTCTTTATGTACGCGGCAACGATAACGTCGACGGTGAGCTTGATATTGTTAATGCCGTCGAGCTTTTTTTCATCTTGCGCGCCGGTTTTGTACGAATACGGCGTCATTTTGAAAAGGTTTCTGACGTCGACGTTTGATCCGAGCGCGATTTCATACGTCAGGCGGCGCACGTTTATGGTATCAAATCCGTCAATGTTGATAGTCGGTTTTTCGTTTTCATACGGTGTGTCGTAGAGCGCCGCTTTTAGCTCAAACAGATGTCGCTCGGCAGGGAAAGCCCGAACGAGCAGACCGCCTGTTTTCATCACGCGCAAAAACTCGCTCTCGTCGTGCGGAGCGAACAGATTCATCAAAACGTCGACGCACCCGTCTCCGACGGGCAGATCGAATGCCGAAGCGACGGCGAGCGCCATGCTCGCGCCGCGTTTTGCTCCTGCCGCGAGCGCGTCTTTCGATATGTCGATGCCGGCCACCGTCGGACGGAATTTTTCAAGCGTTGACGCGGCTTTTGCCGTGTAATAGCACTCGCCGCATCCTACGTCGAGCATCATCATATCGGGAGTTGCATGACGCACGATCTCATCTGTCACAGCGTCTGCGATCTTGTCGTAAAGTCCGAGATTAAGAAAATCTCGCCGCGCTGCTATCATGTCTTTTCCGTCGCCGTGTCGCGCGGCGGACGACGCCTGACTCATCAGAAGATTGACGTAACCGCGCCTTGATATGTCGTAGCAATGCCGCTTTTCGCAGAACAGGGAATTACCTTCGCGGTGAAGCGTTTGGCGGCACACAGGGCAGATAAAACAGTCCATTTTGACCTCACACGTATTTTTCAAATATGACGGAAAGCCGCCCGCGCCGCGTTTCGCCGACGATCTTGCAAAAAACGATTTTTCCTTTGCCGCGGAGCACGAGTTTTGATCCCTCGGCGACGCGCGCGTCGATTTTCGTCACTTTTGCATTGTCGACAAACACAAGTCCGCCGATGATCGCTTCCGCAGCAGCGTCGCGCGACAGCGCGAACGCTTCGGATATCAGATTATCGAGCCGCGCCGACGCGACTGAGCCGCGGATCTCAATTTTTTTCTGTTCGGGACGGCGAATCTCGGCGACGGGTACGACCGCCGTTTCAAAACTGACGCGCCCCGCGCTTTTGTATTCGTTAAGCAGAAATTTTTCAATGTCTTTCAGTATGATTATATCGGCGCCGCTGGGATAAACCAAGATGTCGCCTGTGTTTTCGCGCTTTATCCCAAGCGCCATCAGAGAGCCGAGAAAGTCGCGGTGACTTAGTTCAGGCGAGCCCGCGCGGCACCGACACCGGAGAATCTCGATTGGGCACTCGTCTCCCGTGAAAAATTCGTCTTCGCTTTCGATATATTCGGGCAGAAAAACGCAGACCGAGCGTTCCGCGTCGTCGTAGCCGCCGAAAAAAACGTAATTCACGCCGCATCCGCGAAGCGCGGAGTCAAGCACTGCGCGCTCAGACATATCGAGAAAGCTCGTGTTCGTCGCAACATAGTCCTCGCGGCACCGCCGCGCAAGATCGAGCGCGTGAGATATGATAAATTCGTGTTCCATCACTCTTTGATATTGTAAACGCGGAGCGCGTTTTCGGTTGAAACGCGCGCAAATTCGCCGTATTCCATGCCAAGCACTTCGGCGGCTTTTTCAGCCGTAAAGTGAAGATATGCGCTCGTGTTGTCGCGCCCGCGCATCGGCACGGGAGCAAGATACGGGCAGTCCGTTTCGACAAGGATGCGATCCGTCGGCGTCGCCCTCACCGCGTCGAGTATCTTCGTCGCGTTTTTGAACGTGATCACACCCGAAAACGAAATGTACCACCCCATTTTGACGTATTCCTTTACCATCTCGGCGCTTTCCGAGCAACTGTGGATTATCCCGCGCGACTTCGGATGCGCGCTGATTATGTCGAAAACGTCGCCGTGCGCGTCGCGGTCGTGGATTATGACGGGAAGATCGAGCGTTTCGGCAAGCGACAGCTGCGCGTCGAAATACTCCTTCTGTGTTTGCTCCCAATCCTTGTCGTAGTGGTAATCGAGTCCGATCTCGCCGACGGCGACGATCTTTTTGTGTGAGGCGAGCGCCGCTATCTTGTCAATGTCACCCGAAACGTCGGTATGCCCCTCGCAGTCGTGCGGATGGATGCCGACAGTTGCGTACATATGTGGGTATTTTTCTGCTATCTCGATGCACCGTTTCGCGTCGTCGACGTTTGACGCGACGCACGTTATATGCCCGATATCGCCCGAAAAAATTTCTTCGATGAGCGCGAAATTTCCCGCAAGTCGCTCGTCGGTGTAGTGCGCGTGCGTGTCGAAAAGCTTATGCATTTTGAACTTGATCCGCCTCGATCATTGCGAGCGTTTTCGCTTCATCAAGACGCGCGAAAAGTATCGGCAGATCGCCGACGCTGTTTCTGCTCTCAAGCCCGCCGAAAGTTGCCGCGGACTCGAACTCGTCGCTGTCCGCGCCGATCGCGGAAAGGATCTTTCCGCACGCATCCGGCATTACGGGTGAGAGAATTAGCGCCGCTATGCGCAGTGTTTCAAGCAGATTGTAGATGACCGTTTCAAGCGTTGCTCGCTTTGATTCGTCCTTTGAGAGCGCCCACGGCATAGTTTGATCAATGTATTTGTTTGCGCGGCGGCAAAGCTCCATCGCCGAAGCGACGGCGTCGGAAAGGCAGAAAGCGTCGATGTTTTTGACGAACCCGTCGTACGCCGCCTTCGCCGCGTCTTTGAGTTCTTTGTCAAATTCCGTCGGTTCGCTCGACGCGGGGATCGTTCCGCCGAAATATTTTTTCGTCATCGCAACGGTGCGGCTCGCCAGGTTGCCGAGCGTGTTCGCAAGGTCGGTATTGAACAGGGAAATG
>JAFXWT010000363.1 GCA_017542695.1 Clostridia bacterium | reverse complement strand
TCGTCGTTTTCGGTGAACGAGAGCGTCATTTCCTCGGCACGGGCGCGTTCCTCATACATGAGCACAACGTCCGCGAGCTCGGCGATAACATCAAGATCGGTCTTGTGCAGCGAGAAGTGGCCGCTCTGTATTCTCGAAAAGTCGAGAAGCTCCTCGACCATTCCGGAAAGACGCTCGGTCTCTTTGCTGATGATCTGCATGCCCTTGCGCCGCGTTTCTTCATCGTCGATCTCAACAACGGTCTCGCTCCAGCCTTTTATCGCCGTAAGCGGGGTTCGGAGCTCGTGCGAGACTGACGAGATGAACTCGTTTTTTATGTTCTCGGAATTTGCGAGTTCGTCCGCCATTGAGTTGAAAATATCGCAGAGTTCTCCTATCTCGTCCGAGCGCTCACTCTTTATGCGTACCGAGAAATCACCGGACGCGAGCTTGCGCGCGGTCGCGCCGACGCGCTGTATCGGCTGGACGATGCTTCGTATGAAATAAATGCCGAGCACACCCATCAGAAGCATTATCACGGCGCTTATCGCAAGCACTCCGAGCGTCAGCGAAACAACGCGTTCGTCGGTCTTGGCGAGCGAAGTTATCATTCGTATGCCGTTGCCTGTGATCGCGTTTATGACTGTGAACGCCATGTATTTTTCGCCGCTTGGCATTCTTCCGACATAGTAGCCGTTATTGTCTGCTGAATTTTTAGCTTCCGTGTAGTCGGGCATATCATAGTTAGAGGCAGGCGTGAACCCGGAGCTGGACAGATAGACTCTTCCCTCGCGGTTTATCGCCATAAGTTCGGCGAAGTTCTTCTTTTCAAACTGTTCGACCGAGTTTATCATCTCTTCGGAATAGTCCGAGCCGGACTGTTCATAGAATCTGTCAACGACGCCCGCGACGATATTCGCCTGGGTCTCGATGTACTGCCTGACCGCTCCGTAATAGATACTTCGTATGATGAAATAGCTCGCGGCGTCCATTATTATGAGCAGTACCGCGACGATGCTGAAGCTGTTGCGGAACCACCTCGCCGCGATGCCTCCGCTGCGAAGATGTGCCATACCCTGTTTTTATGCTTCGCGTCCGAGCGCGAACGCCTTTTTGTTGATCTCCATTGCTTTTTTCGGAACACACGCGTCAAGTGCGTTCTGCCATGCTTCTTCGGGGAATCCCGCGGTCTTTGAGATAAGACCCATGAGCACGACATTTACGGCGCGGGAGCTTCCCACCTTTTCCGCGAGACTTAGCGCGTCTATCGCGGTGATGTCAACGCCCTTTTCGCGTATTTTTTCGGTGAGGTTTTCGGGATATTCCTGAACGCCCATGATAACGGGCATGGGGTTTATCTGCTGTGAGTTTGTGATTATCTTGCCGCCCTTTTTCAGATACGGGAGCCAGCGTGCCGCTTCGAGCTCCTCAAACGAGATTATTACGTCCGCTTCGCCCTTTTCGATAACGGGCGAGAATATCTTGTCGCCGTATTTTATATATGTCACTACGGAGCCGCCGCGCTGCGACATTCCGTGTACTTCGCTCACCTTTACGTCATATCCCGCGGAAAGAAGTACGTTTCCGAGGATCCTGCTCGCGAGCAGAGTTCCCTGTCCGCCGACGCCTACCAGCATTATTGCTTTAGTTTCTCTCATTGTCCGTACCCCCTTATTCCTGTATCGCATCGAACTTGCACATCTGGTTGCAGAGTCCGCAGCCCACGCAGAGCGTGTTGTCTATCAGAGCCTTGCCGTCCGTTATCGAGATAGCGGGACAGCCTATCCTCATGCACGCCTTGCAGGTCTTGCACTTTTCGCGGTCAACGTGGAACGGCGGCTTGTGCTTTACGGTCTTGAGGAGAGCGCAGGGCTTGCGGCAGATTATTACCGAC
>JAFXWT010000362.1 GCA_017542695.1 Clostridia bacterium | reverse complement strand
CGGCCGCCGCTGCCGCCGCGGCAGTACGGTGCGGGCTTGCAAGATATAACCGTATATAACACACGCGAACACCGCAGAATAACCTAAAAATCCGTATAACCGGATACGCAAAAAGGAGGAACAACCGTGAAAAACGATACGTTTCAGGATCTCGCCAACGATCTAGGGCTTGACCGCTCCACCGTCAGCCGTGCGATCAGACATTGTCCGGGCGTGGACGGCGGGACGAGAAAAAAAGTACTCGAAGCCGCCCGTAAAGCCGGTATTCAATCCGCCGTTGATTTATGCGGCGTCTACTGTATCATGCCCGACGTTCCGACTTATTTTTGGCATACGTATCATCGTGAAATAAAAGAAAAACTGAAAAAAACCGGTATACCGGTACGTTACAGCATTTACTCCAAGATATATGATTCCGAAACGGTTCTAATGTATTTGGACGACGTGATACGGAGCGGCGCGAGGGTATTGATACTGACCGCCGTTCTGTCGAAGGAGATCAGAGAAAAGCTTGCGGATATTCAAAAGAACGGCGTATATGTGATACTGCTCTCCGAATATGGAGAACTGCCGAATTCCACTTACGTCGGCGCCAATTCTTACCAGGACGGGGAGCGGATCGGATGGTGGTTTTGCCAGCGTTATCCGCAGCATACCCCTCTTATACTCAATAATATCGGCGGAAACGCAAATATTTCTCAGCGTATCGACGGTTTCATTCATTCGCTTGAACAGTTTAATTCTTCATATGCGCAGGAAATTCCGGTGATCCGGTTGAACGCTAACTATTTCAATAATTCAAGGACCGTGTCGGCAAAATATGCCGCGCTGTTAGACCGGATGAACGGAAAATATTCCTGTATTTATATACCTTTCGGCAGTATAGAACTTCCGTTATCTGTCGTTAAAGCAAAAAAATTAACCAGTATTAAGTTATTGTTCGGTCACGACTGCTTTACAAAGGCGGGTATAAATTCGCTTTATCCGGGTTATACCGCTTCGTGCAACCAGAATATTGCACATCAGGTCGACACAGCGGTTGAGCTTGCGGCTTCCTATATAAACGATCCGGTTATGCCTGACAGTCAGACATTCAGATTTATTGAGTCAAAGGTTTGCAGTTCTTCAAAAGAATCGATCGTTTGATAAAACGGTTTATCGTTTCCGAGATAATTCATCAATACATAGATGTGGAGGATATTGTGAGGAAAAAGATATTTACAATACAGAGCTGCACTGACCGATCTGAGATGCCTCTCTATTATCTACATTGGAGAAACAATACCGATTGTCATAAAAGCGTCATAACGGCTCTATGATTTCAGCCTGTACGTTCTGTTCCGGTTTGCGCCCTCGGCAACCAGTATTCCTTCCGAAACAAGCCCGGAGAGATAATCGCGTGCCCTGGAGGCTTTAAGGTGTGCAATCTCTGCAATCTCCGATGTGCGAACCATGGGATGTTCTGTAATGTAATCGATAATAAACTGTTTCTTTGCCTCTTTTGTCATCAGTTTATCGCCGGTTTTTATCGCCGATTTATCGCCGTTCGTCGGTGATAAAACAAGCGACAACATCGTTCTGTCCGGTTCAAAGGACTGTGTAAACGTCGGTTCCGCCCAGTTCTGATCGTGCCATACGCGGTATATGTTCGGTATGCCGCTGCCGGCGCGTTCGCCTATATCGATCATATTCAGCATCTTGAGCATAGTACCGTTCCTCGGATCGGAGAAGCCACCGCTTTTCGCTGCCTCAATTCCGATACGGAAACTGCCCGGGTTGCTCATCGTAACAGATTCACGCTTTTTGATGATAACAATTCCGCCTCTGCCGTAATAATCCGCGTTGACAAGGCAGTTCGCAAGCGCCTCGCGTATCGCTTTGTGGACCGGCGTGTCGTCTACGCGAAGCCCGCCGTTCATTTCAAACGGAACCTTGAGATCGAGCTGCAGTTTGTTGTACGCACGGAAATAGAAATCGTATACGTTGCCGCTCCAGTCTCCTGAGGAAGAAATGAATCTGTCCGTCCAGCGGTGAACGTCGTCGTATTCCTCGCGGTAGTCAAGGAAATAGTTCGGATATTCTCGTACTATGTCATATTCGTTGCCGAACATCAGTAGACCCGCCGACGTCGGATGTCTTTTACCGTCTTCGCCAATCCCGGAGGCGCCGAGCTTTATGAGAAACTCCTCGTCTTCAAGCGTGTCCCAGACATGGCCCGGGCGGGACAGTCTCATGCGCTGGCGGTATGAACGAAGGCTTTCGGCGTTGATGACGTCCATACCGAAATTGTCGAGCACAAGCATATCCTGCGTTCGTACAGACGCATCCCGGTACATGGCTTTCAGTTCTTCGTCCGTACACTTGTAATCGCCTTCTCCGTTACGGCGGTAGCTGTTAAGCGGATTGCCGTCAATATACACGGGTTTATACGATCTGTCGGCGCGCGGGACGTTGATGACAACTATGTGTTTGCCGTCAACGGTTTCCGTCGAAACGTCTTTGCCCGAAAGGATATTCACACTTGCCTTCTGCGTATTATTGACCATATCCCAGAAATCCTTGGTCAGTTTTTCCGGATCGGGAAGATCGATGGCGTGAAGCGACTTGTCGGGATACTCTTCAACTCCGAGCAGAATGATCCCTCCCAGGG
>JAFXWT010000361.1 GCA_017542695.1 Clostridia bacterium | reverse complement strand
CGCACAAAGATCAGCTATTGCCGGACTGGCGGCAGGCACGAGACAGCAGGATGTGTTTTATTCAATCATCCAGAACTGGAACGACGCAAAGCGTGTCGTGTCCGAGGTTGATACCTCTGCCGGAGAGTTGGCAAAAGCAACTGAAGATCGCCTTAATTCCATTCAAGGCAGAATCGACGTTCTGAAGGCAAAGTTTGAATCTATTTCGCAAACAATTCTCGGTTCCGACTTGGTAAAAATGTTGGTTGATGCTCTCGGAAACGTCGTTACAATTCTCGATTCTTTCTTGTCTTTGGGGGATGGGCTCGTCGGAAAAATCGCTGGTCTAACCGTTGTTACGCTGTTGCTGAACACAGCCGTCGTGAAGCTTAACCTCGGCTGGAAGGCTCTCATCGCTACCGGGAAAGCGTATATAGCAACACAATTTAAGATGACCGAAGCGCAGGTTGCTGCAGCCACGGGGGCGCAAGCTTTCGGTGGAGTTCTGCTAAAACAGGTTTCAAGCGGGCTGCTTGGTGTTATCACAATCATTCCTCGCTTTATCGCTGCTTTGATAACTTGGGCTGCTACCGCGAAAAAGGCTACCGCCGCAACGCACACACTTAAAGGAGCGATGGATGCTCTGAGTGTAAACCCGGTCATGCTGATTATTACAGCGATCGCGGCTGCCGGGGCTGCATTCTATGCTATTGGAACATCTGGGTCTCGCAGTCTTAAAAAGGTTTCAGAAGAAGCAAAAGCAACCGCAGATTCGTTGCGCGAAATAGCCAAGCAAGCAAAAGAAGATGAAGAAGCGTTAGATAACATGGTTGAGAGATATCAAGAACTCGCTCCAAAAGTAAAGTCTGATGCAGATGCGCGGAAAGAAGTCGTTAAAATCCAGAAAGAAATCAATAAGTTGGTTGGAGCTCAATCGGACGGACTTGATCTTATCAACGGAGACATATCGACTCAAAACAAACTTCTTATGCAACGCAGGGCAATTTTGGCACAAGAAAATGCGGAAAAATATAAATCCGCATTCTTTGCCTCTTATGCAAGCGCAAGTCTCGCTTATGAAGCAGAGAGAAGCGATATGGACGCTTGGTATAGAAAATGGGCTTCCGATTGGGCTGGAAACGATATTTCCATGTTGGGGCGTGACGATAAAGCGAAATCTATTCTCAACGGAATAGACGGAATCACGGCAAGCAACGACTGGAATCTTGGAGATGCTCTTAACATCGACTTTGACGCGAACGGAGCTTTTGAATACATTGAGCTTATTGACAAAGCCATGAAAGCTCTCGAAGAAGATCCTGAATACTATCATTATGGCAGCAAGGTGTATGAAAAGCTTGCTGAGCTTCGAAAGCAGTATGCGGAGTATATTGATGAGGCGAATGAGAGTCAATCCCAGTTTGTATCCGGAATAGTTGCAATGATTGGATACCAGAAGCAAGCAGAAGGGGTAACTGTTGACAGCGTAGATTCGCTCAACAATCTGCGCTCTACGATGTTGGATCTTGTTTCTGGGAATTCGGACGTTGCGTCGGCTGTGTCGGTTGGTGTAATATCTCAAAATCAACTTAACGACGCCGTTAATGAGTTTTTGTCCGCTAATTATCCTAAGTACTTTGACCAATCTGAATCCGCGACCAAAGGCTTATCGGTATCGTTAAAGTCTGCGTATGCAATCATTGAAGAAGTTCAAGGTGGATTTGAAGGTATCTGCAAAGCGCTAAGATCAACGACGGCGGATGGGTATCTCACAATCGAAATGCTGTCTGAGCTCAGCAAACTCGAATCATCGAATGCTCTTGCTGGATTAAAGCTTACCGATATACTTGAAGAAGACGCGAAAGGCTTCAAACTCAAGGCAGATGCACTTCAAATGTACGTAGAAGAAACGATCAAAGCATATGCGATTCAAGAAAGCTTTGCTTCTGAAGCATCGAAAAACAATGCAGTGTCGAATCTTGAAAATCTCGCGCGCATTCTCATCTTGCTAACGTCGGCGCAGGACGACGAAACAGACTCTCTCTCTGCTCAGAAAAAGGCTCTACAAGAACAACTAAAAGCCTATAAGCAGCTTATTGACTTAAGGAAGAAAATGCTTCAACAGTATAGAGACGAGTTGAACTACAAAAAAGAGCTTGAAGACAAAGAAAGGCGCATTTCACAGCTTCAGACTAAGCTTGCAGTTTCTCGCCTTGATACGTCGGCTTCCGGAAGAGCAAAGAGCAGAGAAATTGCAAACGACCTTCAATCTGCACAAGAAGAGCTTGATGACTTCACTCTCGAACACGCAATTGAAGTTGTGACCGACAACTTGGATGAGCAATACGAAGAGTATGAGTCTTACATCAATGAAAAGCTCGACGGGCTTGAAACAACCATTGAAGCCTTGGGGATTTCGCAAGAAGACGTAGATGGTTGGATTGACAAGATAACAGATGCTATCGAGAATATTAAAATCGCGCCCATCTTCAATGTTCCTCAGACCGGAGGGTCTGGAGGTGGTGGTGACGGCGGAGGTGTACAAGATCAAACAAGCCTTCCTTCTGGCTTTTTAACAAAAGGCGAATATAAGGTAAGCGGGCTTTCACAAGGAATCACGCTGGGCAAGGATGACATTACCGTCAAAATCGGAGACACATCATACGACTCTAAGGTCAAAACTCAAGAAGTTGGGTCAGAGACTAAAAAAGGTCTTCTCAATCTATTTGGCGGGTTTATGCAGGCAGACGAAACTCTCGCCGTTTACAATGGAGGTATCTACATTGTAAAAAAAGGGGAGTGGAGAGCTTTAACTGGCGAAGACACGAACGACCTCATGAACGCGTATGTCACCGCCTTGAACGCCAGAAACAACCCAGAAACTCACCACTCCGGCGGATTTGTTGGCGGCGTTGCTGGCTTAAAATCTTCTGAGGTATTCGCCAAACTTCTCAAGGGCGAATTCGTCGCAACCCCTCAGATGATGAAACGGTTTATGACGTCCACGTTGCCAGAGCTCGCACGCTCTGGTGCTTCCGGTGGTTCAAACGAATTCAACGCTCCGCTCATCAGCATTCAATGTGACAATGTCACACAAGAATCCCTCCCCGGACTCAAAGAGATCGTCGAGGACGCTGTTAAGCAAATCAAAAAGCAGTTTGATGACGGGCTCGGACGAGCCGGTTTCCACAAAACGGTCAAGCAGATCGTGTAACACAAGCATTAGAGCGACGGTATAAAGCCGTCGCTCTAATCGTCGGGACAGAGACGGTAAACCTGATCCAATTGGTCGGGACGGAGACCTAAAACCCGTCCCCAGATAATAATCAAAGCGAAAGGAGAACGGAATTGGTCAAAGTTAATGACAGGTCGTCTAAGGAAATGATTGTCATCACCAAGGCGAAGGATTTAATGAAGCATTGCTTTGTGATGACTGCCAACACAAACCGATTCCCCAAAAGGTATCGTTTTTCAATTTGTTCCCGCATAGAAAACCTATCCGTGGATATTTATCAAAACCTTATTAGAGCTAACGAGTGCAACATCTCGGACGATGCACAGAAACGCATGAGAGAAGAATTGCAAACAAATGCAATAGTGTCGTGCAAGTTGCTCAACGGATTGATCGACTTAGCTTATAGTTTGCCAGCTACGAACCTTCAACCTAATTCCGTGGCGTACTGGGGAGAGCTGGTTGTAGAAGTTAAGCGGATGACGGTCGCTTGGCGACGTAGCGAATGTCACGCTGATCCCAAAGACCGACCGCGATGAACATATTGGGTATGCTCTATTACTCCCAATTCGTCGAACTCTCGCAATGCGCGCAATGTCAACTCGGATGGCACTCTGAACAACAACAACGCGTACAACGGTAACAACGGCGTCCGGCCGCTTTGGTGGTCACACGGTCAGACTTAGTAGCTCAGATCGAGCGAAAACAATACCCCACCAACAAAGGAGAGCATATCCACTCCGTAAGGATAAATACAAGAATATCGACGCAATGGCATTTCAAAACAGAAAGGCACGAGCTATACGCGATATGGACACTAATTATTTACAGGATTATTCAAGGATCTATGACTTTGCCCACTTGTATGAAGCATATAAAAAGGCTCGACGCGGCAAGCGGTGGAAAAGCTCTGCAGTTAAGTTTGAGGTTAACCTGCTTGAAGCGATTCTATTATTGCAGCGGCAATTAAAGGACAAGACATACACACTTGCCCCCTACAATGTTTTCACGGTCTATGAGCCTAAAGAGCGGCTCGTAATGAGCAATAGCTACAAGGACAAAGTGGTGCAACACTCGCTGTGCGACAACGTATTAGAGCCGGTGCTAACAAGAACGTTTATCGTTGACAATTACGCTTCGCAAGTTGGTAAAGGCACAGATTTTGGGCTGGATCGCTTAAGGCACTTTATGGAAAGACATTTTAGGTTAAATGGAAATGCCGACGGTTGGGTGCTTAAATGCGACATCCGCAAGTATTTTTACAACATCAATCACAACACTCTAAAAAATCTGCTTCGGAAACACTTTTCCTGCCCGGACACTCTGTGGCTGTGCGATATGATTATAGACAGCACTGAGGGAGAAGTCGGGATACCAATCGGCAATCAGAGTTCTCAGCTATTTGCGCTATTATACTTAAGTGGTATGGATCACTACATCAAAGAAAAGCTCGGAATCAAAATGTATGGGCGGTATATGGACGACTTTTATATCATCCACAAAAATAAAAACGTCCTGCAAAAATGTCTCGTGGAAATCAAGCGATACGTGGAACGTCTTGGGCTTGAACTGAACGAAAAGACAGGTATATTCCCGTTACGTAACGGGATTGATTTTCTCGGCTTTCATTCATATTTAACCGATACTGGGAAGGTTATCAGAAAGCTCCGCGGAGACAAAAAGCATAAGATTCGCAGAAGGTATCGAAAAATGAAAGAGTTACTGGACGATGGACGTCTGCCAATGAATCGCATTGAACTATCGCATCAAAGCATAATCGGGCATTTGCAACGCGGTAACTGCTATCATCTGTTACGAGAAACCGAAGCGTATTACAATGAATTATTCAAGAAAGGAGGACAAACAGTAAATGACAACGCTCGGAAGTCTTGTGGTCGGCGCGAAAATTAAAGTCCATCACGATGTGATTGGAAACATCGTCTTTCAAGTTGCCGACCAAAACCACGACGGTTATCCGTCTAATTCTACAACGCTCATCACTGAGAAGATCATTCTTCTCCGCTGCTTCGACGCAAAAGAACCGAGCAACCCGAACAGCGATCG
>JAFXWT010000360.1 GCA_017542695.1 Clostridia bacterium | reverse complement strand
TTTTTATTGTGACCGGCAAATGGAGCGACGACGGCCGTCCGTACATATGGGACAACAACACGGCGCAAAAGGGCAATTGTAAGCCGATATTGTATAATAAGAATCGGAAAGTCCTCGCCCGGATCCGCATCAAATCGATATGAGAACGCCGTCGAAAAATCCGGCCCCGTGTTATCAATGCCCGGACCGGGTCCCGGCGTGTCACAATCGCTGCGACAAGTATCAGGCGTGGAAAGCCGAGCGCGAACGAGTCCGGGAGGCTCAGGCCAAGGCAAACAATCACGACGTTATAGGGTACGAACGCGAACGATATTATAAGTTAAAAAAGGGATAAGCCACGCGCCCACGGGTCAATAATGGGCGCAACATTTCTTTTTATCCTCCTATTCTATCCGACAACACCCCGGGGCGTAATGCTCCGGGGCGTTTGTCGTTTTTTGAGAAATAATTTTTATTAGTTGACAAGATTCGAAAAATATATTATCTTGTTGATGGTGGGTTTTAACAGTTCCGAAAATTATGATATTCCGAACGAGTTCGACGCGGAAAATCGACATAATAGGCATAGTATAAACCCACCGAAAAAAATTGAATCGGTGGTTTTTTTAGTACCGAAAAAAATTGAAAAGGTGGGTTTTTAGTTATGAAAATTATCAAATCAAAACAGTATCGATGTATTAAGGGCGAAACGCCCGAGGAATTCGAGGCCGCTATAAACGCGATCGTCGAAAAGCATCCGGCGGCCGAGTTCAAAATCGACGGGTTGATCCCGTATTTGTGCCACGTTTGGATTCGGGTCGAGAAACAGATCCCGGAGACAAAGGCCGAGGAATACGAGGCCCGGGGCGATGTTCATTATTGTCTCGAATGCCCGTATATCGACCGGCCAAACAAGAGCAATCCGCAACAAAAGCGATTCCCGTGTATGGCCAAGATCGACGCCGGGGAGGACTATCCGTTTACGAGAACAGATTCGCAATGTTGCGACAAATATTACGAGTACGAGGAGCAAAAGAAAAAGGAGGCGCGGAAATGTTAAAGAATTTAGGCGTTGCAATGATCGTGATCGGGATGGCCTCGGCCGATAGTGAGGGCGTCCTCGCCCCGGTCGCAATGATCGCGGTCGGCTTGCTTTTGTGCCGGTTATTCGGCCCAGCTCAGGACGGGAGGAGGCGGTCGAGATGAAAACGAAATTAATTGGGGACCCGTTAAAGGTGTTAAAACCATATCTCGGGTCGTGGGATATCCCGGAGGACCGGGACCTCGTCCTCACGATCCGGGACGTATACGTCGACGAGGTCAAAAGCCAGCGCGGAGCCGAGCCTCGTCCGATCATCGAATTTGAGGAGGCCGACGCCAAGCCGTTCGTCCTCAATAAGACAAACCGGGACACGATCACGGCGATTCACGGGCGACGGACGGCCTCGAATACGTGGGCCGGGAAACAGATCGCGCTTTATTCGGCCCCGGAACCGAAAAGTCCGAACGGGTTCGCCCTCAGGGTCCGGCCGTGGGTCCCTAAAAATGCGGTCGAGTATTGCGCCGATTGCGGCCTCGAGATCGAGCCGCACGGACGCTATAACGTCGATAAGATCGTCATAATGACGACAAGCAAATACGAGGCGGCCCTTTGTTGGGATTGTGCAGCGAAAAGAAAAGAGGAGGCCGAAAATGGCAAGGCTGAGTAATTGGGAATCACATATCGAACGGCCGGACTCGGATTTTTCCGATTATGAAAAGTATTTTGCGGACCCGGATCGGATGGGGTTCGGCGACGACCCGGACGAATACGAGGACGTCGACGTTGACGAGATCGTCGCGGAGTATTGCAAAATGGGACCGGCCGACCCGGATTATATGGAGGAGGTTAAAGCCAAATGGACGCCGGAATCGTAACAAACGAGAACTATTTCACCCGGCCCATAATGGCCGCGTATTGGTCCGTCTCACAATTCAAAGATTTTATGAAATGTCAGGCGGCCGCCCTCGCATCGGTCCGGGGCGAATACGAACGGGAGGATTCGGTCGCGTTGCTGGTCGGCTCATACGTCGACGCGTATTTTTCCGGCGAGTTCGAGGAGTTCAGGGCGAAACACCCGGCAATTTATAACACCCGTACCGGCGAATTAAAGGCCGATTATAAAAAGGCCGACGAGATCATCGAGCGCGTAAAGGCCGAGCCGTTAATGATGGAATATTTAACGGGCGAGACTCAGGTAATAAAAACGGCCGAGATGTTCGGGGTCCCGTGGAAAATCAAAATTGACGTATTACACCCGGACAAGATCGTCGATTTAAAGGTCGTAAAAGATTTTAACCCGATCTATGAGGACGGACACGGCCGCCGGTCGTGGGTCGCATATTGGGGGTATGACGTACAAGGCGCGATATACCAAGAAGTCGAACGGATCGCCTCAGGACGGGCCGAGCCGCTCCCGTTCTATCTCGTAGCGGTCACAAAGGAAAAAGTCCCGGACGTCGAAATCCTACAGATACCCCAGCCGATACTCGACGACGCCCTCGCGCTCGTAAAGCATAAAATCGACGAGCTGGATCTCGTAAAGATGGGCGATATTCCGGCGACGCGCTGCGGTCATTGCGACTATTGCAAAAGGACGAAGCACATCACGGCCCCGGACGTATACGACCCGGACATATAGGAGGCCCAAAATGACAATGAAAAGTCACAAATATAAAAGCGCGTGGATGGTCGAATCCGGGGCGAATTGGTTCGAGGTGTACCGGCTAAAAGACGCGAGAAAAGCGGCGACCCCGGGGAATCGGATCATATGGGCGCGTTTCTCGCAAAAGGCTGACGCAGATCGTCACGCCGAGGTAATGAATATGGCCGAAGCGATCACGGCGCAAAAGCCTATAAAGAAACCCAATAATTGCAAATGCGGAGGCCGGGCCGAGGTCGTGAAATGTTACGACGCAGGAGAGGAGCGCACGATTTACGGGATTATGTGTACGTCGTGCGCCCGGACGCTCCCGGCCCAGCTCGAGACACGGGAGGAGGCGGTCAGGGCGTGGAATCGGAATAATCCGAAAAAGGCCAAAACAAAGGC
>JAFXWT010000359.1 GCA_017542695.1 Clostridia bacterium | reverse complement strand
CCGCCGCCGAGGCCTGTGCCGCGGTGACGGCCGATAGCGTCGATCTCATCTATGAATATGATGCTTGCAGACGATTTCTTCGCCGTTTCAAACAAGTCGCGCACGCGCGACGCTCCGACGCCGACGTACATTTCCATAAAGTCGGAGCCCGATATCGAAAGGAACGGTACTCCCGCTTCGCCCGCGACCGCTTTCGCAAGGAGCGTTTTACCTGTTCCCGGAGGGCCGACAAGGAGCACGCCGCGCGGTATGCGCGCGCCGAGGTGAACGAATTTCTGCGGATTTTTCAGATATTCGACGATCTCAACAAGCTCTTCCTTTTCCTCGTCCGCGCCTGCCACGTCGGAGAAGTGAACCGTGTTCTTCCCCTCAGAAGCGACCTTCGCGCGCGCCCGCCCGAAATTCTGAATTTTCGAGCCGCCTTCGGCGCGGTTCATTATGAAGAAATACGCGACGACTATAACGACGACGATGATGATCGACGGAAGCATATAGATAAACCACGACGTCTGCGCAGGTTCCTCCACGTCGTACGATTTGAGCACGCGCTCCGACTCGGGCGTTTCAAGGCGCTTTGTCAGATACGCTTCGATGTCGTGCAAGAACAGCGCCGTGTCGGGCAGCTTGCGCGAATAAATGACGTTGTCCGTCGTTTTAAGGGTGATGACTCCTTTACCGTTGACGTTGAACTCCGATACCTTATCGTGATATATCAAGTCAATGATCGTGTCATACTTTATTTTTGTCGCCTGACTCATGCTGCTGATGAGGTATGCCGCCAGAATGATGACAACGCCGATTATCAGCACGTAAAGCAGGATTGTTTTTGCCGTTGATTTCATTAAAAGTCCTCCGAGAAATGATTTTACTAAAGATGAGCAAAAATTCACACATATATATTATCACAAATTCATCACGTTTGTATATAAAATTTGTGAATATTTTTATATTTATATGTAAAATCGGCGCTTTTTTATGCTTTTGCCGTTGCCTTTTCGTTCGGAACGAGCGGGATGCGCTCGCTGCCGACGATCAGAGTTCCGCCCGCGCGGTTGGTGACGGCGGTGAACGTTTCGCCGTCAAACGACACGTCAACGTACCCTCCGTCCTCTCCGATCGGCACGCGCCCCGAAAAATTGCCGACTCCCATGTCGTGCGGCTCGACGGCGAACGTCTCAAATCCGACGCCGGTCGGGTACACGCCAAGCGCGTATCTGCCGAACAGATATATCGGCGACGCGCCCCACGCGTGACAGAGCGACTTGCCGAATTTCGAGCCGTACATCCCGTAGTGTTCGATCGTATTTGTTACCGTCGGGTCGTACTGTTCCCATATCGTCGTCGCGCCGAGGTCGAGCATGCCGCCCCAATACGAGCGTATCATATCGGAAACGTATCCGAACTCGCCGATCTTGCACATTGCGTCGAGCTCGAAGAACTCGAAATACGGAGTCGTGATGGCGGGTATCGTGTCGTTTTTGATGACGCACTCGGCTATTCTTTCGCTCTTGTGCGCGTCGGCGACGCCGAAGAGCAGCGCCCAGATGTTCGCATGGCGCGTCACGACGTCAACTCTGTCGTCGCGGTCGATGCAGTCGACGTACGCGCCTCTCTCCTCGCGCCAGAAGTATTTGTTGATATTGTCGCGCAGCGCCGCGGCTTTTTCGCGGTACGCTTTGCCGTTATGTCCGAGCGCGTCGGCGCATTTTGCCGCCGCGTCGTAAGCGGCGCAGAGCGCGACCTGCTCGGCGCAGACGACGCCCGATTTCGCCGTGTCCGCCCAGTCGATGAAAAGCCAGTCGCCGCGTCCGCCGACGAAGAACCCGCGATCATCGAGCCGCTTGTCGACAAGGCGGAATATCCCGTCGAACTTGTCGAACATAAATTCAAGAAAATCACGGTCGCCGGAGCGGATATAATATTCGTATATCCCCATTATCATAAGGAACGTGTAGTCGGGGATGGTGTTTGTGAAAAATGTGAACGGCTCCTGCCCGAAAAGCGAGATCGTCGTGCGGCGCACGGCGTCGAAGTCGTTGAAAAGGTAGTAGTTCACGAAAAAGCTCTGATACGCGTCGCCGCCCCAGACCCAGCGGTCGCGTTTTATCCCGTCGAGGAAGCACTCGCGGGTGTTTAAGTGGAGCGTGTACGCGCACACGTCGAGGATCTTGTTTATCTTCGCGTTTTTCGTTTTGAATTTGCCGTGATATTTGAGCGGAATGTACTCATATTCGCAGCGTACGTCGACGTTTTTGTCGCCGACATAAATATATCTGAACGCCCGGGATTTATACATCACGGCGCTTCTCGAAAGGTCGAAAACGTCGGTGACAACGGCATTTTTTTGGTCAAGCGCCTCCTCCCGCGACTCGCCGTAAACAACGGGGACTTCGCCCTCGCGCGACGTGTCGCCGTTCGATACGCAGAGCAGACCGAACGTCTCCTTTCCGAAGTCGAAAAGCGTGCCGCCGCGCACGCTTTCGCGCGACACGGGATATATTTCTTTATACTCGAAGAAGAATTTTTCGGGATCGTCTGTCTTTTTAACGTAGTGCTCGCTCGTGCCGACGCGGCAGTCGAGCGCGCCGTAGCTGCCGATACGCCAGCTCTCGTCGGAGGCGAACGTGTCGCCCTCGATGAAGAGCGCAGGCAGTCCCGAAGGTTTATAGACGTTGACCTTGACGAAATTCTTGCCCGCATTGAGCTTTATCGGCTTCGCGGGGTCGAAGCGCACGCCGTTAACGGTAACGGAAACGTCGCCGCCGTTTGAGTAGACGCGCATTTTTTCGGGCGCGTCGAGCGTCGCGATCTTGTAGACAAAAAGATTCTGATGAATTCCGTCAACGCGCCACATCGGCGGGTAATAAAGCCCGCGGATCTCGCGCCGGTTCATCATGTCTCGCGTGTGATACAGCTCAAAATCGCCGTAATACCATATCCATTTTGATTTTTTCATGGTGACTCCTTTTCTCATCGCCGCAGGCGATATATCTCTCATTTCAACAGTTTTTTCAAATACTGCCCCGTATATGATCTTTCGCACTCGGCGACTTGTTCGGGCGTGCCCGTCGCAACGACCGTGCCGCCGCCGTCGCCGCCCTCGGGACCGAGGTCGACGATATAGTCCGCAGATTTGATCACGTCGAGGTTGTGCTCGATGACGACGACGCTGTTTCCGCTGTCGCAGAGGCGCGAGAGAATGTCCAGCAGCTTCTGCACGTCGGCGGTGTGAAGTCCCGTCGTCGGCTCGTCGAGGATGTATATCGTTCTGCCCGTCGCGCGCCGCGCGAGCTCCGTTGCGAGCTTGACTCGCTGCGCCTCGCCTCCGGACAGCGTCGTTGACGACTGACCGATCTTGATGTATCCGAGCCCGACGTCCTCAAGCGTCCCGAGTTTGCGCGCGATCGACGGCAGGGAGGAGAAGAACTGAACTCCCTCCTCGACCGTCATATCGAGCACGTCGTAAATGCTCTTTCCTTTGTATTTGCATTCGAGCGTGTCTTTGTTGTACCGCTTGCCGTGACAGACGTCGCAGGTTACGTAAACGTCGGAAAGGAAGTGCATTTCTATCTTTTTGACGCCGTCGCCCTCGCACGCCTCGCACCGTCCGCCCTTGACGTTGAAGCTGAATCGTCCCGCGGTGTACCCGCGCGCCTTTGCCTCGGGAGTTTTGGCGAAGAGGTCGCGTATCTCGGTGAATAGCCCCGTGTACGTCGCGGGGTTAGAGCGCGGCGTGCGCCCGATCGGACTCTGATCTATCGAAATGACCTTGTCAAGTTCTTCCGTTCCTTCGACTCGGTCGTGCTTGCCCGGGTGGGTGTAGGCGCGGTTCAGCGTCTTTTCAAGCGACGCTCGCTGTATAGAGTTGACGAGCGACGATTTTCCCGAACCGGATACGCCCGTCACGCAGACGAATTTGCCGAGGGGAAAATCCACCGTTATGTTTTTGAGATTGTTTTCCCGCGCGCCGACGACGGTGAGCCGATACCCGTTTCCTTCGCGGCGCTTTTTCGGCACGGGTATTTCAAGCGCGTGCGAAAGGTATTTGCCCGTGATCGAATCGGGATTTGCCATTACCTCTTCCGGCGTTCCGACGGCGACGATCTTTCCGCCGTGAACTCCTGCGCCGGGGCCGATATCGACGATGTAGTCTGACGAAAGCATCGTTTCCTCGTCGTGCTCGACGACGATGACGCTGTTTCCAACGTCGCGCAGGCGTTTGAGCGTGGCGATGAGCTTCGAGTTGTCGCGCTGGTGAAGTCCGATGCTCGGCTCGTCGAGGATGTAAAGCACGCCGACGAGCGCCGAGCCGATCTGCGTCGCAAGGCGTATGCGCTGCGCTTCGCCGCCCGAAAGCGAGCCCGCTTTGCGCGAAAGCGTGAGATAGTCGAGCCCGACGCTTTTGAGGAAGCCGAGCCGCGCGCGTATCTCTTTCAGAATCTCCGCGGCGATTATCGCGTTCTGGTGCGAAAGCGTCAGATCATCAAAAAAATCGAGTATTTTCGTTACGTTCATCGAGCAGAGCTCGTGAATATTCAGTCCGCCGACGGTGACGGAGAGCGCTTCGCGCGAGAGCCGCCTGCCTCCGCATTTGGGGCAGGGAACGAAGTCCATGAATTCCTCGTAGTATTCGGTGTTCGGCATCTGCGCCATTCGCGCTTCGATTATCGGCACAAGACCGCGCCAGACGGTGTTCTGGTCGTGCACCTCGCCTGCAAAAGAGCGGATGACGTGGTATTTTTCGCTCCCGCTGCCGCCGAGCAGAACGTCGAGCGCGTGCTCGGAATATTTTTCGATCGGCATGCCGAGGGTGAAGCCGTGACGCTCGCCCACCGCTTCGATGAGCGGCCCCATCCACGAGTCCTCGTCGAGCGACTTGAAGCCGTTGACGACTATCGCGCCCTCGCTAAGCGACTTTGTTTTGTCGGGGATTATCCTGTCGTATGAGATTATTTGCAGCTCGCCGAGCCCCGCGCATCTGTCACACGCGCCGAACGGGTTGTTGAACGAGAACATCCGCGGCGTCAGCTCGCCGATGCTTATCCCGTGCTCGTCGCACGCGTAATTTTGTGAAAACTGCATTTCCTCGTCGCCGTCGACGAGCGAGACGGTCATTATCCCGTCCGCGAGTTTCAGTGCCGTTTCGACGGAGTCGGAAAGGCGGCGGCGCACGTCGGGCTTCATCACGAGTCGGTCGACTACGACGTCGATCGAGTGCTTTATGTTTTTGTCGAGCGTCGGCAGTTCGTCCGACGTGTAGATGCTGCCGTCGATCCTGAATCGCACAAATCCCGATTTTTTCGCGTCCTCGAACACTTTTTCGTGCATTCCTTTTTTGCCGCGAACTACGGGCGCGAGCACGAGGAACTTCGTTCCCTCGGGAAGCTCGGTTATCTTGTCGAGTATCATGTCCGTCGTTTGCGCGGCGATCTCTTTGCCGCAGATAGGGCAGTGAGGAACGCCGACGCGCGCGTAAAGCAGACGGAGGTAGTCGTATATCTCCGTCACCGTGCCGACGGTCGAGCGCGGGTTCTTCGACGTCGTTTTCTGATCTATCGAGATGGCGGGAGAAAGCCCCTCGATGAAGTCGATGTCGGGCTTGTCGAGCTGACCGATGAACATTCTCGCGTATGACGACAGCGATTCGACAAAGCGGCGGTGTCCCTCAGCGTAGATCGTGTCGAACGCAAGCGACGATTTGCCGGAGCCGGAAAGACCCGTGAACACGACGAGCGAGTCGCGCGGGATGGTGACGTCGATATTTTTAAGATTGTGCTCTCTCGCACCTTTGATTGTAATGTATTTTTGCATGATATGTTCCTTTGTGTATTTTTGATGGTTTTCTTTCGGCGGAGAAAGCTTTCGGGCGATTCGCGGATCGCTCATACGGTCAGGGGGAAAAACCTATCTGCTTTTCTTTGCCTGAAGCTTCGCTATCTTGTCGCGCAGGGCGGCGGCGGTCTCAAAATCGAGGCGCGACGCGGCCTTTTTCATCTGTGCCGTCAGCTCGGCGATGTATTCTTCCTTCTGCGCTTTCGTCATTTTCTTCGATTCCGCGCGGTCTTTCTTCGTGATCTCGATGATGTCGCGCACTTCTTTGATTATCGAGTGCGGGGTGATGCCGTGCTCCGCGTTATATGAAAGCTGTATCTCGCGCCGGCGCGCCGTTTCCTCGATGGCGCGCTTCATCGAGCCCGTCACCGTGTCGGCGTACATTATGACCGTGCCTCGCTCGTTTCGCGCGGCGCGGCCGATCGTCTGTATCAGCGACGTGTCGGAGCGCAAGAACCCCTCTTTATCCGCGTCGAGTATTGCGACGAGCGACACCTCCGGGATATCAAGCCCCTCGCGGAGCAGGTTGATACCGACGAGCGCGTCGTAAACGCCGAGGCGCAGGTCGCGTATCAGCTCCTGTCGCTCCATTGTTTCGACGTTGTGGTGGATGTATCTGACTTTTATTCCGTTGTTTTCGAGGTATTCGCAGAGATCCTCCGCCATTTTCTTCGTCAGGGTGGTGACGAGCACGCGCTCGCCGCGCTCGGCGCGGGCGCGGATCTCGCCCATCAGGTCGTCGACCTGTCCTGCCACGGGGCGCACTTCAACGACGGGGTCGGGAAGCCCTGTCGGGCGGATTATTTGCTCGACGCACTGCGTCGAATGATCTTTTTCATAGTCCGCGGGCGTCGCGCTGACGAAAATGACCTGATTCAGCTTTTTCTCGAATTCGTCGAAGAAAAGCGGTCTGTTGTCGAACGCGCTCGGCAGGCGGAAGCCGTACTCGACGAGGTTTTCTTTTCTCGCGCGGTCGCCGCCGCTCATCCCGCGCACCTGCGGGAGAGTCACGTGCGACTCGTCGATGAACATCAGAAAATCGTCGGGGAAGTAGTCGAGAAGCGTGTACGGAGTCGATCCCTCAGGTCGCCCTGACAGAACGCGCGAGTAGTTCTCGACTCCCGAGCAGAAGCCGATCTCACGAAGCATTTCAAGGTCGTATTTCGTGCGTTCCTCGATCCTTTGCGCCTCGATGAGCTTGTTCTGCGCGCGAAAGAACGCGGCGCGCTCAACCATTTCGTTATAGATATTTCCAAGCGCCGCCTCGCGCTTTTCAGGCGACGTCGCGTAGTGCGACGCAGGATAGATTGCCGCGTATGAGAGGCGCTTTTTGACCTCGCCCGTGACAATATCAATTTCGGTGAGCCGGTCGATCTCGTCACCGAAAAACTCGACGCGCACCGCGCCGTGTCCCGACGCGGGCATGATGTCGATAACGTCGCCGCGCACGCGGAATTTATCGCGCGCAAGCGCCATATCGTTGCGAGAGTAGTTGATCGAAACGAGTTTGTCGATCACGCGCTCGGGGCGAACGTGCATCCCCTCGCGGAGCGAGAGCACGAGCGACTGATATTCGCTCGGGTCGCCGAGAGAATAAATACACGACACTGACGCGACGATTATCACGTCGCGGCGCTCAAACAGCGCCGACGTCGCGCTGTGGCGCAGACGGTCGATCTCGTCGTTTATTAGCGCGTCCTTTTCGATATACATATCCTTGCCCGGAATGTACGCCTCCGGCTGATAGTAGTCGTAATAACTTACAAAATACTCGACTGCGTTTTCAGGAAAAAACTCGCGGAATTCGGAGCAGAGCTGCGCCGCGAGCGTCTTATTGTGCGCCAGCACGAGCGTCGGACGGTTCACGTTTTTGATGATGTTCGCCATTGTGAACGTCTTGCCCGATCCCGTCACGCCGACGAGGGACTGCATCCTGTCGCCGCGCAGAACGCCATCGGAAAGCGCCGCTATCGCCTCGGGCTGATCGCCCGTCGGCTTATATGATGAATGAAGAATGAATTTTTTGTCTTCCATAATGTTACTCTTTGTTTTTGTGTTCGAGTATGTCGCAGAACGAATTTCCCGCGACGATGAGGTGCGCCAGCATATTCACGCCGACGGCGTCGAACGCGTTCTTGACTGTGCGCGTCGTGAAAAGATCGTCGCTCGACGGGAGCGCGATCCCGTGCGGATGATTGTGCGCGAGAATAACCGATGACGCGTGTTTGAACAGCGCCGTTTCGACGAGAACGCGCGTCGTTATAGCCGATGAATTCACGCTGCCCTCGTGTATCTTGACGCAGTCGATGAGGTCGCTCTTGTTGTCGAGGAGCATGAGATACACCGTTTCGACTCCGATGCCGTCAAACCTGTTCACAAGATACCGCCCCGCCTCGTCGAGCGACGAGATCCTGACGCGCGCCGAATTCTTGTCGGCGGAATATCTGTTTAGCAGAGCGGGCACAAGTTTTATCAGCGTCGCCGAATGCTTGCTTATCCCCTCGACCGAGAGAAGCTCCCCGTACGGCGCGTCGAACACCGAGTGGAGCGAGCCGAATTTTTCGATCAGGCGGTGAGCCGTCACGTTCGTATCGCGCCGCGGGATAGAATAAAACAGGAGCAGTTCGAGCACGTTGTGCGGCTCGAAAACGTCGAGTCCGTCGGAAAGGAAACGCGCTTTCATGCGCTCGCGGTGTTCTTTATGAAAATTTTCCCCGTCGATGTTCGACATTTTGCCGTTTTCCATTGTCCGCTCCTTTTTGCACATAAATTCACAAATTACATTTTATCATATTTTTCCGCGCTTTTCAACATATTATTTTATTTTTTAATAAGAATAATATTATAAAGAATAACATTATGCACGTGAAAAGTATTGAAAAAATAATAAAAGTGTGATATTATTACAATGGAATAATCTATATCGGAGGCGAAATGTGAGCAGAGCGGAAAAGATCGAAAAGAAAAAAGGCGTCGGCAAATACGTTCCCGTCGCGTTCTGGGTATTTCTCGGGATCGCGGCGATATCGGGCGTTATTCTTATCATAATTCGTAATAATTCCTCCTTCGCCGAGTTTATAAGTCAGACGACGGGGCGGGGCATCCGCGCGACGCTGACTACGATATTCAACATCTTCCCGTTCTCGTTCACCGAAACACTCATCGTTGCGTCGCCCGTTCTGCTCGCCGCGGTGATAATTATAATGGTGAGCAAGGGCAAGCGCGGGCTCTGCTTTGCGACGCGGTTCTTCTGCGCGCTTATGTGCGTCGTTTTCGCCGTGTTCTCGTGCTTTGTTTTCGGATACGAATCGTCGTACTACGGAGTTTCGATCGAAGAAAACACGGGGGTCGTACGCAACAAGCTATCGAAAGAAGAACTGCGCGACGCCGCCGACATTCTGCGCGAGCGCGCGATGGCGGAGCTCGACAACATTTATTTCCTTGAAAGCGGCGCGTCGGTCATGCCGTACTCGTTCTCCGAACTGAACTCAAAGCTCAACGCCGATTATCTGAAATTCAATGAAAAGTACCCCGCGTATCAGAGGATGTACTCGCGCATAAAACCCGTCATTCTCAGTGAGCCGTGGACGTACACGCACATTTCGGGGCTTTACTCGTTCTTCACGGGCGAAGCTAACCTCAATGTCAATTACCCCGACTTCATCGTTGTCACGTCGGCGGCGCACGAAATGTCGCACCAGCGCGGCATCGGAAAGGAGGACGAGGCGGACTTCGCCGCGTTCCTCGTCTGCATCGGCAGCGACGACCCGTATATCAGGTACAGCGGATACGTCGAATACTACCGCAACGTCCTCGACCGTCTTTACGGCGCGGACAAGGATATGTGGCAGGAGGTGCGCTCGCGCGAGGACGAGCGGATCGCAAAGGAGTTTTCGTCTTTCTCGAAATTCTTCGATAAATACAGGGAAAACGTAGCGGCGACTGTCAACACCGCGATCAACAACGCATACATCGAGGCGCACAATCAGCCCGAGGGCGTCAAGAGCTATGGGCTCGTCGTCGATCTCGTCGTGAACTACATCCTTTACACCGAATGAACGGAGGCAGTATGAAAAAAACGATATGTGCGGCGGCGCTCGCCGTGATACTTGTCTTTTGCGCGATGATACACGGCGCGGCGGCGGACAAAAAGTGCGTGCGCCTGTGCTTTATTGTCGACGCCGGCTCGATCGCCGGATGCGCGGAAGGAACGTCACTGTTTGATGAGGTGCTCGGCGCGGTCATTGCGTCGGGACAAAAGACGGCGTTCTTCTTTGACGACGAGAACATAAATTACGACGCCGACTACGCAACGGCGATGATGAAGGCGTTCGCGTCAGGAATGCCGATCGGTGTTTTCGACGAAAGACACGGGAGCGGGCTCGACGAAGCGTTGATATATCAGAAGTACATAACGCGTTCGTCGTCGCGCATGGTGCTTACAAACTCGGCGTCGATCCGCGCGTTTTCAAAAGGGTATTCCGTCTACGCGACGGAAATAGCCGTGTCGCTTCCGGATCATATCTCGGCAGGCACGATGTCGAACTTTGAAAACGCGCTGTTCACGGTGAGGATATCGGAGGAACTGACGCCCGCCGTCGTTCAGCTTTTCAAAGAAATAAAACAAAGCGGAATATACATAATCACACCGACCGAAACGGGATTATCCCCGCTCGGCATGGAGGAATGAAATATGCAGAAGAAAATACTCATAATCGAAGACGAGCAAAAAATATCGCAGGTCCTGCAGGTCAATCTCATGATGGCGGGATATGAATGCGACGCGGCGTACGACGGCGAGGACGGACTGAAAAAGGCGCTTGAAGGCAACTACGATCTTATCCTTCTCGACATCATGCTTCCGAAAATGGACGGGTTCGAGGTCTGCCGCGAGATAAGGAAATCGCTCGACACACCGATCATCATGGTGACGGCGCGCGAGGACGAGATCGACAAGATAACGGGGCTGGACCTCGGCGCGGACGACTATGTGACAAAGCCGTTTTCGGTGAAAATACTTCTCGCGCGCGTCAAAGCAAACATCCGCCGCTTTTCCGGCGAGGTCGTCGAGGCAAAGAGTCAGCCGGACAAGGACATCATAATCATCCGCGAGCTTGAGATCGACAACAAGCGCTTCACGGCGAAAAAGTCGGGGCGCGAGATCGAGCTTTCGCGCAAGGAATACGAGGTGCTCCTCTTCCTTGCGATGCACCGCGGCGAGATCTGCTCACGCGAAGAACTGCTCGAAAAGGTCTGGGGATACGACGGATTCTTCGGCGATATGCGTACCGTCGACGTAACAATGGCGCGCCTGCGCTCGAAGATCGAGGACAACCCCGCCGAGCCGCAGTATATAATCACGAAGAGAACAAAGGGATATTACATCGCTTAAAAGGGAGGCATCGGCGTGTATCGCGGACTTCATTTCAAGATCATTTTAATATTCGTCATCTTTACCGTCGCGCTTATGGCGGCGCTCGGCGCCGTGATGGTCGTCGGCTCGTTCAATTACTACAACGAGGACTTCGCGTCCCAGATGGAGACGGCGCTCGGCAAAGAGGGCGAGATCACGGAGGAGCTGACGGCGGCGCTGTCGTCGGATGATTCCGTCGCGCATCAGAAAGAGATCCTGCGCGCTTACTCCGGCTTGCTCGGCATAGGGCGGTACAGGAATTTCTACATACTGAACAAAGACGGGGAGTTTCTCGACGGCTCCGACGTTTCGTCTATGAGCGAGCTTGAAATAACGCCGAATATCGTCTCGGCAATGTCGGGAAAAACGGGCGACGCAAAGCGGCTCTGGACAAGCTATATCGACTACGCCGTGCCGCTTTCAAGCGGCACAAACAGCTGTATCGTCTACGTCATCGACACGCAGGAGGAGGCACGGAGCTTCGCAACGATGATCCTCGGACTGACGGTGCAGACGCTTCTCGTCGTGCTCGTGATCGCCATCGCGCTGTCGTTCTTCCTCTCAAAAGCGATAACGTCGCCGATACGGAAGCTGACCGATATCGCAAAGAAAATATCGGACGGCGACTATGAGGAGAGCGCGGACATCGAGGCGTCCGACGAGATAGGCACGCTTTCCGACACGATAAACAACATGAAAAACGTCATCAAGAGCACGCTCGACGAAAAGACGAGCGAGCAAAGAAAATTCGAGACGCTTTTCGTCTACCTCAACGACGCCGTCGTCGTTTTCGACAAGCACGGCGATATGCTCCACATTAACCGAATGGCGAGAAAGCTCTTTCATATTCCGAAAACGGGCGTGGACGCGTTCGATTTCGCGCGGATGATGAAGAAATTCAACATCGCATACGAGGATATCTCGCAGGAATACGCGGAAAAGAAGAACTGCGTGCTCCGCGACGTCATCTACGAGAACAAGGCGCTCGACATCACGTTCGCAGAGTTTCGTTACAGCGAAAATAAGGAAAACCGCGGCATCATGTGCGTAATACACGACAACACGGGGCGTTACGAGCTCGACAAATCGCGCCGCGAATTCGTCTCCGACGTTTCGCACGAGCTTCGCACGCCGCTGACGGCGATAAAGGGCGCGCTCGAAACGATAATCGAATATCCCGACCTTGACTCGTCGATCAGGAACAACTTTCTGAACATGGCGGTCGAGGAGTGCGACAGAATGGCGCGCATCGTCGGCGATCTGCTTATCCTTTCGCGGCTCGACAGCAAGCGTACGTCGTGGGAGATCGAAACGTTTGACGTTTCGTCGTTCCTCGATCATCTGCGCGACGTTATGACGATGGACGCGAAAACGCACTCACACACGCTGACGTGCGAGTATGACGACGACATCCCGCAGATGACGGGCGACCGCGAGAAATTACAGCAGGTGCTCGTCAACATAGTATCGAACTCGATCAAATATACCGCCGACGGCGGAAGAATAGAAATAAAGGCGAAGAAGGACGCGGACGGCGTTGTGATCTGCGTTGCCGACAACGGAATGGGCATTCCCGAAGAGGACGTGCCCCGTCTGTTTGAAAGATTTTACCGCGTCGAAAAGGCGCGCACGTCGAACGCGGGCGGCTCGGGACTCGGTCTCGCTATCGCCAAGGAGATCATCGACGCGCACGGCGGCAACGTATGGGTGGAAAGCGAAGTCGGCGTCGGCACAAAGACTTACGTCTATCTGCCGTATGTGTCCGCCATTGCGAAAAGCGCCGACGACGGCACGGCTTCAAACTGAAACCGATTCAAAAAAATCATAAGGAGGAGACGGATGAAAAAAGCTGTCGTGATAATGATAATAAAGATAGCCGTTGTCGCGGCACTGCTTGTGTCGCTCGTCTGTCTTTCTCTGATATACATGAGCTTTTACCGCAATGAAGAAAGCATCGAATTTACTCCGGAAATGGACGCGGCGGTGCGGGACAAGGTCTATCGCGCGGGGTACGTCGGGCTGATGAACGAAACGCTCGTGAGTCCGTATTTCCTCGGATATTCGTTCGGCGGCGAGCGCGTCGGATATCTCGGTGCTGGCGCGGGCGAGCTTTTCGCTGAGATCACGGGCGGATTATCCGATCTGCTCGGCCCCGAATCGCGCTTTGTCGCGGCGAACGAGGGCGCGATAATCAATGCAATCGACGGAGATTTCATCTACGTTCGCTTTCGATTTGAGATGCCGCGCTCGATCGTTTACTATATGCTGAATCCGGATAAGATACTCGAAGAGGTCGGCGACGAATACGTTTACGACGTGTTCATCGCGCTCGGTCGGCAGACGTACGCCGTCATACGCGACATGAGGGGCAATGTATATTTCGCATATCCGGACGCCACGCTTGAAGTTAACAAAAACACGTTTTTGCCGTATAATGAGCGTGAGGACGGATTTGCTTTCACGTTCGCAGCGGAGAACGACGCGGACGCGGCGCTTCTTTCCACCGATGACAAGAAGGCAGATGGATTTGAGATCCTCGCGCCGTTTGACATGACGGCGGAGTCCGCCGTTATCGAAACGGTCGATATCCTCACGCAAGAGAGAACGGCGCACGCTCTGACGATACTCGGACTATCGCCCGAAGTGGTCACAAGCCACGAGAACGACGACGGCGTGACGTATTACGACGAGGGGCAGAATGTCAGAATCACTAAAAACGGCGCGCTGAATTACTCGGCGCTGTCGTCTCAGTACGGCATCGGAATTTCCGACGTCGTCGGATACTCTTTCTCGGAAAACAATTACACCGCCATCGACTGCGTCGGCGCGGCGCTTGTGCTTGCCGACAGACTCGGCATATTCAAGGGCGACGCTTTCGGATACGCCGTCACGCGCGCCGAAAACGACGGCGCGGACACAGTCGTCGGCATTTCGTACGTTTACGACGGATTCACGGTGGTGACGGACGACGTGTACGCGCTTATGATCAGGGTGACGGACGGAAAAGTTACCTCTCTTTCCGCGTCGTTTGCAAAGGCGCACGTTTATGCGGGCAGAACGACAGTCACGAACGCGAGGTGGCGCGCGCGTCTTGCCGTTGTTGACAGCACGTCTCCCATCGGGATAAGTTACATACAAAAGATCAGGAACAGTCGGCTTTATCTTTCTCTCGCCGTCTTTGACAGAGAGGGGGGAGACAAATGAGCTGGAAGCATCTTTCATCGTTTGCGATAGCGGTGCTTATCGTCGCTAACATCGTTTTCACTGTGCTCGTCGTTTCCGAATACGGAAAGAACCACTATTACGATCAGGGCAGTCTTGAAGAGCTTGAAGAACTGCTTGCGGAGAGCAATATCTCGATTTCAGACGGTGTTCTTCCGAAAAAGCGCACCGATATGCGCGTTTATAAATCAAACGTCAAGAGCGACGGATTTTATTCCGCCGTTTCCGCGTTTGTCGGCGGCAAGCTCGAAAAGATAGACGGCGGATATTATTATATCGACGACGGAAGATACGACGTGGGCGAGGATTTCTCGTTTACGTATACGCGCGAGGGATATGAGGGCGAAGCGGGCAGAAGCATAGCCGTCGGCGACAAAAACGCCGCCGAAAGAGCGAGAAAAGCCGTCGTTGATTTCATGGATATTCAGAAGATACGCAACACTCAGGAAAACAAACAGGCGATAAAGCAGACCGAGTACAAAGTCGAAAAGCTCGTCGTTTACAGCGGCACGGGCGCGCTCGGCGCGCACATCGCCGAATATTTCGACGGATATAAAACAGGCAACTACATAGACGCGACGGTGCAGGGTACCGAGGTCATGGAAGCGTCGGGGAAAATGATGTTCATTCTGCCCGAAGTGTCGTACAAAGCGAAAAACACCGACGTTTTCGGGGTTATGATAAGCGAAAAGCGGCGCGTCGACGCGCTCGGCACGGGCGAACAATACACGATCGTTTCCGTCGAGTATTCGCTCGAGCTGTGCTTCGACGTGTTCGGCACGGCGTATCTCATGCCCGTCATCATCGTCGGATATTCGGACGGCACGTCTTTTACATACGACGTTATATCGGGGGAACGCATCCCGTAATAAACGCTTTAAGGGGAATATATGGAGAAGATCATTATCGACGGCGGGCTACCGCTGAACGGACGTGTTAAAGTCGATGGAATGAAAAACGCCGCAGGCGCCGTGATACTCGCAAGTATCGTTACGCGCGGCGTATGTGAAATAGAAAATCTGCCGAAAATAAAAGAAGTGAGCGTTTCGCTCGATATTCTGCGCGAGATCGGAGCCGACGTCACGATAACGGGCGAGGGAAGCGTCAGGATAAACACCGAAAACGTCGCGGATCGCCCCGTTCCCGCGGAACTGATGAGCAAGATGCGCGCGTCGTATTACCTCGCGGGCGCGATGCTGGCGCGGTTCGGACGGACGAACGTCGCGTTTCCCGGCGGGTGCGACTTCGGCGAGAGGCCGGTCGATCAGCATATCAAGGCGTTCCGCGCGCTCGGAGCCGACGCGCAAAGCGACAGCGAGCACATCGAGGCAACGGCGATAAACGGACTTCACGGCGCGGATATCTACTTTGACTGCGTTACCGTCGGCGGCACGATAAACGCGATGATCGCCGCCGTCGGCGCGGACGGGATGACCGTGATCAACAATGCGGCGCGCGAGCCGCATGTCGTTGACGTTGCGAACTTTCTCAACACCTGCGGAGCAAAGATATCGGGCGCGGGCACGAACGTGATAAAGGTGCGCGGCGGCGAGCTCCACGGCTGCACTTACGACATAATACCCGATATGCTCGAAGCGGGGACATACATGGTCGCCGCGGCGGCGACGCACGGCGACGTTTACGTCGACGGGATAATCCCGCGTCACATCGAGGCGATAAGCACAAAACTCTCGGAAATGGGAGTTCATATCGAGGAATTTGACGACGGGGTGCGCGTCAGCGCCCCGAACGCGCTCTTCGGCACAAACGTGAAAACAATGCCGTATCCGGGCTTTCCGACCGATATGCAGCCGCTGATGGCTGTTCTGATGTGCCTTTCGGCAGGCAAGAGCGAGATCAACGAAACGATATACGACAAGCGCTTCCGCTATGTTGAGGAACTGCGCCGCATGGGCGCGCGCATAACGTCAGACGGCCGCGAAGCCGAGATAATCGGCACGGGAAAGCTCAGCGCGGCTACGGTGCGCGCCGTCGATCTTCGCGCGGGCGCGGCGATGATAGTCGCGGGGCTCGCCGCCGACGGAAGAACGGAGATCGAGGACATCCACCACATCGAGCGCGGATACTCTGACATGGTCGGAAAGCTCCGCGCGCTCGGCGCGAGAATCAGAAAAGTAAATTATACAGACGTATAAAATATAGTTCAAAAAGAGGCAAAAATGAGGGAAATTAGCGCATTTGATATAATCGGGCCGATAATGGTCGGTCCGTCGAGCTCGCACACGGCGGGCGCGCTGAAAATAGCGAGGATAGCGGGGAAGCTCTCGACAAAAAGGATCGTCGACGTCAGCTTCCGCCTTTATAATTCATTCGCAAAGACATTCCGCGGGCACGGCACAGACCGCGCGCTGATGGGCGGCATTCTCGGCATGGACACGGACGATCTCAGGATTAAAAATTCGTTTGCGATAGCGCACGAGCGCGGCGTGGAATTTGAATTCATCGCCGATCAAAGCGAAAACGAATTTCATCCAAATACCGTCGAGATAGGTATAAAATACGAGGACGGGAGCAGTCTTTTCGTCCGCGGCTCGTCCATCGGAGGCGGGGAAGTGGAGATAACGAACATCAACGGGACGGAGATCAGCTTTTCGGGCAGGTACAACGCCGTCATCATTCATCAGAAGGACGAGCCGGGCGTCGTCGCGCACATTGCGACCGTGTTTGAAAAGCACAAGATCAACATCGCATATATGCACGTTTACCGCGACGGACCGGGCGACGACGCTTATTCGATCGTCGAGATAGACGGCGACAGGAACGACGACTTTTCAGAGGAGCTGCGCGGTATCCCGAAGAT
>JAFXWT010000040.1 GCA_017542695.1 Clostridia bacterium | reverse complement strand
ATATTTTGTGTTATTGATGCTTTAATTCTTTCGTAGTCGATTTCTTCGTCGGACCCTTGTTTTATCAAATCAAAAGAAGTAAACCTGGAAATGCATGAGACATCAAGCCCTAATGCCAGATAAACATATCTGGTAAACTCATAAGCAATTCCAGAAGTCGGAATAGCGTAAATGCTATTCTTTACTGATTCGATATCAAGTCCTTCATTGCTGGCTCTATCTACCAAAGCTACGGCAAACTCGCCCATTTTGCTTGCAATATCAAGCATTTTCCCACCAGTTGAGATAGTATTCTTCAAGCAATCTTCAGGCAACAATCCAACCATTTTGTTTGCAATTTTAGTAGGGGTAACAACTTCGGCATCACTGATTTTCCCGAAACGATTGATCGCTGTTTTTGCGCGCTCGACTGGTGTTTTGCTTTCATCTTTGGAAAGCTGATTCTGATTCATTATCTGAACGTCAAGCGCATTGATTTTAAAGCCATTCGATTTTGTTAGAAGCAATTCCAGGTCGTCAGCTTTTAATCCGATATGGCGGGCAATGCGTTTACCCTCGTCAGTTGTGCGAATTTTTAGAATAATATCTGAAAGGGATTGAAGCGGTTCGCTATATAAGAAAGCGAAGAAAAGGATTTTAGCAATGTAACAACGCATTTTTTCTTCTCTTTCTTTTTGTTCCGCTTTCTTCTGCTTTTTGTCTTTATTATCATCCGCTGAATCATCGTCTGGTTCCGTTGTTGTTTCATTGCCTTCATCGGAATGATTGTGATCTTCGGGTATATCGATGTCGTCGCCGTCATCATCAGGCGTCAGTGGGGTGTCTCCTAGTCCTTTCTTGCTATTGATGGCTGAAAGATCTTTAATAATATCAAGGAATTCTGCATCTTTCAGCATATCAGTATCAATGTCAATACTATTGGCGGTTTCCGCAATACCTTTTTCAGAAGAATACTGACGTATAACATCAACGATATTTACTGCCGTTACTTCCTGAATTTTATCAATATTGAAACAGACAATAGGCGAGAGTTTAAGTTCTTTGGCAATCCGTTTAATCCACTCGTTTCCGCCGCGCTCGTCTATATTAACATTGTATATTTCAGATTTATAAGCTTGCAGACGGAACATTCTGTTGGGGTCAAAATCGATCAGAAGCGTTTGAGGCTTCATATCATATTTTATCGTTGATCCATCCTCTGCAACATATTCTGTCACATACGGGCTTTGCAACCTGAAAATAGCCTGATCGTAACCTTCCGGCGTGGTTGTATCTTTTAAATAGAGCATAGTGTCCCAATAGGGAACCGTACTTCCGGTCAGCATTCTTCCGACGGTAAATGTAATCGTTTTTTGATCGTTTTCTTCGTAATCCTTAATCTTTGAAACAACTGATTCAACAGATGGATATACGGAATCCGAATCATGACCGGAAATGTTTATTATTTTATATTCTTTTAAGCGAGGCAAAACATCAGAATGATCTCTTATCATCTTTTCAAGAGCATCACAAGACGCTTTCCAAGGCAGCACGCAAACAATATGCCTGCACATTTTTCCTTCAACTATTTTCGGATAGTTCAAGAAACTTAGTAGCCCTCGCTCTTGTTTGTAACCGTCAATTATTTGGAGTAAATCCAGCACTTCTTCACTGTAAACAAACTCCCTATGTGATCCGTCTGCTACTTTTTCAACCGATTTTGGCTTGAACATGGTTGCAAAAGAACAACTTTCTCCTCTTTCGGATAAAGCTTGAATCCGCTCCCGTGAAGCTTTGTTGGGGTGAAAAGCAAATCTCAACATTTGCGGAAATCCAAAATAGGGATTCTTCCACTCTTCTTCCGGCTCTGCTTTTTTAAGATTTTCCTCAGTCCACGCTTTCTGTTTGTCTAATATATCGGTATATTGATAAAAACCAATAATATTATCTTCGGAAAACTCATCTTTGGCAAGAATTCGATATGGCGTTCCCGATAAGTGAAGTTTAACAGTAACATCTGTAAAATGATCCGCCGATTCTCTTGCCTCTGCCATTGATAAAGTTTCATCGTCATTATCTTCAGTCCCATTGATAGCCTTGCCAAATGATTCTGCGCGGGCCCCAAAATGTGTGTCGTCAATAATGAGCATATCAATGTGTTCAGTGAAGAGACTACTGTACTTTTTTATTGCGTTCTTATTTGAAGAGTCTTGCAAACTAAGAAAGATGACAACCTTTTTCCCCGCAGAAAGAACGCTTTCAATTGCCTCATGTGCACATTTCCTTATCGCTTTTGCATCAATAAATTCATACTCATCCTTAAAATTTGCTGTATAGGAAACGGCATCATGCCATTCTTTACGCACATCCGTTTTTCCCGATATTACTACTACAACTTTTGCCCCTGTTTTTTGAGCACAACACATGGCGGTGAAAGTTTTTCCAAAACGCATTACCGCATAAAGTAGCAGTTCTTTTTTCAATGTGCCGTTTCCGGTCACCTTAACATAATTGTCTATAACGTCTTTCTGAATATCTCTAGGATTAAAGGGGCCGCTGATATGTTTCTCTTCTTCGGCGTCATTTCTTATCGAATTCAGGGCATAACTCGGGTAGTGGTTCCCGTCAGACGCTATATCTTCAGAAATAACGTCAACGGCAGTTTTAACATCTTCTGCTTCGGTATCTCTAAAAAACTCTCTTGAGAAGTAAACTCCGTGAAAATCATCTTCTTGCAAATTGTATTTGTTCAGTATTTCTTTTAGATAGCGGTGAACGCTATAATCCCGGAAAAACTTATCGCCCACTTGAGCGGAATAGTCTTGCTTACCGTGCATCCCTGTATAAATGCGAGACCACTCTTCCATTCTTTCTGAAACCGGGCGATATGTATCCCCAACTTTAAGACTATCCGGAACCATTCCTGTTTTGAAAACATAGATTCGCGGCGAGATGCGTCCGATAATGAAACGATCAAGCTCTTCTTTTTCATTGCCAACAAAAAACTCGTTCATAGGGACCTCCCTTGTTTAAGCAGTGAAACGAATTTCACCGTTTTATTTGCTTTCCAGTCTTTGATTTTGCAATAGATTCCGGTATGCGAATACGGATCGTTTTTTGTGCATCCAGGACAAGGCTTTGCTTCTTCAATATTTCCAAACAAATCAAGCTGTGCTTCCGTTATATTTTGGCAACTGTTTGGAATAACGAACTTCAAGCCGTCCATCTGCCATATATTCCAAGAAAGGATTTCTGCAATTTTCCGTAACATCTCAGCAGTCGTTGGCATTCTGAATTTTGCTTGATAGTAATCTGCAAATGTGAACAACAGGTTTTCGCGGGCGAGAAGGACGTTATCTCCTTGCCAGTCAAAACCATACGTGTTTTGAAAAGCAACGATCGCCCATTTAAGCCAGTCTTCTTCAGAATCCGTATTCTCGGATACGACACGGAGCTTTCTATCAAGCAGTCCTATACGCGATTCAACGATGATATACTCGCCGGAAACCGTATCATAGCGACTCGCGAGATACGGCGCTTCGCCGCAGGTGATCTCAAGACGTGTATCCGAAACATAGTCTTGCCACGTTTTGCCGGTAGGTGTGGGGAAAGGAATCTTTTTCTTGGTAGAAGTCCAAGTTTTCTCGTTCTCAGTATTGAAAACGAAGTCTTCACCAAACCAAGCGTTATCAACAAGGTTGTTTTGCTTGTTACAAATCCACGAAGGGGTAAAAACCTCTGCTTTTTGCTTGATTCGCTCGGTTTGTTCTTTTTTCGATTTCTCAACGCGCGGTTTAACAACATTGCCGTTATATCCTGTTACGGATTGAACGGTGATATTATCGTAACTTTGATATCCAAACCCACGTGGAGCATAATTATCGGTTGCCCAGATAATATTCTGCCCCGATGAACGATCCTTCAGGAGGATCGAAAGAAGCTCGGTATCAAGTTGATTTATATAGTTTTCTTTAATATCGATCAAGTTTCTATTCATAATTATCCGTCTTATTTTTCCACCATTTTCACTATTAATTATACTAAGTAACTTGTCCAATAAATGGAACATTAATAGATTGCAAACAATACAATTTGCTAAACTACACTATTCCAATCTCAACGACCCTGCAGAAAGATCATCTGCAACAAGGAAAAACATATAAAACGGAACGGTCAACAGCTTCTTTTCCGCGCTGTAACCGAAATTATTTGCGGAAACTTTTATTGCCGCTTCAAAGTGATTGTGATCTGCAAATTTTGCGAGAGAGTGAAGTGAGCCCTTATTCTTCTTAACGTCTATCGGATAAATCTTATTGCCCGACTCGACTATGAATTCAAGCTCCGCGCTTCTCTTCCCACACCAATAATACAAACCGATCCCGCGCGCGGAAAGCTCATTTGCAATAAAGTTTTCAAAGAAAATGCCGGACAGCGTATTATTTGAATCACCCGAAATGAATGACGCCGAATTAATACCGCTTTGATAAGTGAACATACCGATGTCGCAAAGGAAGAGCCTGAAACTCGATTCGTTTTTGTCCGTGAACGGCATCGTAACGTGTTCGTCGAGCTGGAACGACTGATGAACAACGTACGCCATTGTCAGCCAATCAATAGGCGTTTTCATATCGCGGGTTTTGCTTCCTGTTTCAATCAACCCTGACTTGAAATTTTTCGACTCTTTATTGAGCTCGGTAAATATTCCACGAAAGATCTTACGGGAACGGATAATTGCCTCAGGACTTGCCTGATACAATTCCATGTCAGAGAGATAGTTGTCATACAAGTCGATCAGTACTTCTCTCGATTCCAAATAACTGCCTGTATCAAGGAATGTTTGGACTGCATCGGGCATTCCACCTATAAGCAAATACTTATATACCGTGTCAAGTGCCAGCTTGTGCATTTCTTCCGTCAGAGGCTTTCGCTCATTATATGCGTCACGTATAACGTCATAAAGAACCTTATTCGAATTTATAAGGTACTCATCAAATGTCATGGGATAAACCGTCATCTGATTTATCTTGCCGACCGGGAATAAAAAGGGCTTTCCGCTTCCCGCCCCACGCTTACGACTTAACCTCTGGAGCTTTATCCTGACCATAGAACCAGTTGCGATAACAGGAATCTCACGCATATCCTGACAGAAGTATTTCAGCGCCGTAATTATTCCGGGGCACTCTTGGATCTCATCAAATATCAAAAGAGTGTGCCCATCAATTCTTTTATTCTTTACTGCGGCAATAAACTCCACGATTTCTTTTGCAGAAACGTGGTTTTCACAGTAGTCTCTAATATCGTCTTCAATGCGAAAATCAATATACAGATAATTGTTTTTGTAGTATTGTTCAGCGAAAATATCTTTAACAAGGTACGTTTTGCCGACTTGCCTTGCACCCCAGACTATCATTGGCTTCCTTCTGCTATTATTGTTCCATCGTTCAAGATTAGCGATAGCGTTTCTGTACATAGACTGCTCTCCTCTCGTTTTGCAATTTGATTATATCATTAATTTCACCTTTTGTCAATGTATTCTTGCAATTAATTTCACCATTTACAACTAATTTTGCTCAATTAATTTCACCTTTATGCGCCACTTTTGTCTCGAGAATTGTGATACAATCGCGATAAAGAGTAGGAGGAAGCCAAAATGTCCGTTGAATATGATAAGCATTTTGAAAAGCTGTTTGAAATCTGGATTGCCGCTGAAAAAGAAGGTTATCACCGCGCTGAATACTGCCTTGGTATACTGTTTTTATCAACCGGCAAGGCAGAGCTTTTACCAAAAGCTGTTGCTCTTTTGAAACGCGCCGCGAAGCAAAAATACGCTTTCACGGTCGGATCAATGGTTAAACCCCGCAAGCAATCACGCAACTACAGCACATACGCCATGTTCGCGCTTGGAAGATGCTATGAAAACGGGCTCGGGGTCAGACGTAATTACAAAAGCGCGCTTAAATGGTACAAAGCGGCAGAAGCAAATATCGCAAGCGATCTTGTAAATTACCCGGACCCGTGGGGTGACGCTGAAAGCGCACGGATCAGTCGGCTGATTAATAATGAGGCTTATTTCGGTGAAAAAGCCAGCGAAGATGCGCTTTTTGAAGACATATCGCGCGCCAAAGAAGGCGTCGCCGCCGCGCAGAACCGTCTCGGTCACAGATATTATTACGGTCAAGGAGTTGAAAAGAACGTTGATCTCGCTCTTGAACTGCTCAAAGAGTCAGCCCGCGGAGAAAATGAAGCGGCAATACATAAGCTTGCCGACCATTTTGAATCGGAAGGCAATTATAAAGAAGCCGCGCGATATTTCAGAGCATATACAGAAATACAAATTAAAGATAGGCGTCGCCGACTCGGATGGTAAAAAGGATCGCAAAAAGCGATCCTTTTTAGCTTTTGGGAAACATCCCGAAAACGGTACATTACTCGTTGTATAATCATGTCGAAAGATAAAAAACGAAACGACGGAGGTAAAAATGAGATT
>JAFXWT010000358.1 GCA_017542695.1 Clostridia bacterium | reverse complement strand
TACGTTCGAGATTGCAAACAAGGCCGACTATAACGGCGAGAAATTGGTCGAGTATCGGGGCGTTCTTTATAACGTGATCCGCGTCGATTGGACGGCCCAGCGCGACAAGGTCCGGCTAATATGTGAGGAACGGGTAAACAATGGATAAGGATTTTTCGGTTCAGGTCGAGGAGATCCTCGAGGATTATCGGCGAGACGTCGCGGAAGTTACGACCAAGTCCATTAACGGCGTTGCCCGGGCCTCGGTCAACAAATTGCGGAGTTCGTCGCCGGTCGGCTATACGGGCAAATATGCCAAGGGTTGGCAAGTAAAGAAACTCGACAAAATGACGCAAGTCGTCCACAATGCGACGGCCTACCAGTTAACGCATTTACTCGAGAACGGCCACGTCATCCGTAACGCGTACGGCGAATATGGACGCGCACCGGCCCACAAACATATTGAGCCGGTCGAGGCGTGGGCGTCCGAGGAATTAATTGAAAGAATCGAGCGCGAACTATGACAATCTATCAGGTATTACAAACGACCGGCCTCCCGGTCGCGTATTCCCATTTTAAGACGGCACAAACGCCGCCTTATTTGGTTTATATCGGGACGGGACAGACAAATTTTGAGGCCGACGACGATTTTTATTATGGTTATAATCGTTACCAAGTCGAATATTATTACACCCTAAAAGACGAGAACGCCGAGGCCGCGATCGAGTCCGCACTATTAGCGAACGGATTCCGATACGCTAAAAGCGAGGACAATTACATCGAATCCGAGGGCGTATTCGTTATTTATTATTACTTGTAAATTATTGGAGGTATAAACCAATGGCGAATAAGGTTTTATTCGGGTTTAAGAATCTTTACGTCGGAACGTACTCGGTCGACCCGGACACCCGTGCCGTAACGCTCGGGACGCCGTATCATCAGGCCGGGGCGGTCAGTTTTTCGGCCGAGCCTCAGGGCGATAATTATACTTTTTACGCCGACGATATCGCGTATTATAGTAACTACACGAGCGGAACGTATGAGGGCGATCTCGAGGTCGCAATGTTCGACGATGCGTTTAAAACGCAATTTTGCGGTATGGTCACCCTCACGGACGGCGGCATTGCCGAGGTCAAGAACGCTACAAAGCCAAAAATCTATATGATGGCCGAGATCAGCGGCGACGACGCCGGGCGCAAGGTGATTTTTTACAATGGCACTATCGGAAACATTACTCGGGAATACTCGACCATCGAGGAAAATATCGAGGTCGCGACCGAATCCGCGCCGGTAACGTTCACGGGCGACGAGGACACGGGAATTACAAAGGTAACATATAAGAGAGGCGACGCCGGTTACGCGACCCTCTTCACGAATCCACCCGTTCCGGCACTTTAAAGATCAAATTGGACGGGGACAATCTCCCCGTCCCTTTTTAACATTGGAGGAAAAAAGAAATGCAAAAAGTTATCACAATTAACGACAAAGAAATCACGCTATCAAACAATAACGCGTGGTTATTCATATATTCGGATCAGTTCGGTCACGATATCGTAGAGACGATTATGCCGGTCCTCTCGGCCGGGTTGCAGATCGTCGGGGGCATTGTTGACGAGCTGGGCGACACCCGGGACGTTGACCTCCGGGACGTCGTCAAGATTTACAATTCCGGGGCAATGCAAGACGCTATTGTTTATTTGATGACGCTCAGGGTGACCGACCTCATCAATATTGTTTGGTCGATGGCCAAGGCGGCCGACGACACGATCAGGCCGCCGAAACAATGGGCGAGGGATCTCGAGGAGTTCCCGGTCGACGAGATCGTCCCGGTCGTCGCGGATTTGCTCGTCTCCGGGATGGTATCAAAAAAAAACCGGGGCCGTCTCCGGGAGATGGTCGCGACACTCAAGCCGGAAAAATAGGATTGAACACGATCACACTCGCGTCAATCGAACGCGGCCTCACGATGGACGACGTTCGACGGATGACGCTCGGGGCGGTCGTCGATTTTGTTATCGACTATAACAAACGGCAAGAAAGGGCCGAACGGGCCGCGAAACGTCCGCGTCCGGCTACTCAGGCCGATATTGACGCATTTCTCGGCTAAATTTTGCGTTTTAAGACGTTTTTATATTGGTAAAGGTATAATTTATGGCTGGTCAAATCAAAGGGATTACAATCGAATTTAGGGGCGACACGACTAAACTCGACAAGGCGATGCGCGACATTAACAAAGAGGCGCGGAACGTTCAAACAGAATTAAAGTCGATCGACAAGGCACTAAAATTTAACCCGAAAAACGTCGAATTACTCCGGCAAAAGTACGACGTCCTACAAGATGCAATCAAAGGGACCCGGGAAAAACTCGACGTCTTAAAGGCGGCCCAGCAAAAGGCCGACGACGCCGGGGTTGATAAGAACTCGGCCGAATATCGGGAATTGCAGCGCGAGATCATAAAGGCCGAGTCACAATTAAAGAATTTCAACAAAGAGGCCCGGAAAGTCAAGGCGGCGACGTCCGTCCTCGGTCAGGCCTCGGCGAAATTTAAGGAACTCGGGACAAATCTCACAAAGGCCGGGCAAGCGATGCGCGGTTTTTCAATGGCCGGGGCGGCCGTGGTTGGGACGCTCGGGGCGATGGCCTACAAGTCGAGCGAGGTCGCGGACGATCTCAACACAATGTCCAAGGTGTACGGAATCAGTACGACCGAACTCCAAAAGTACGCATTAACGGCCGAGATGGTCGACGTCGATCTCGACACGATCACAAAGTCGCACGTCAAACTTGAAAAAAGTATGATGAGTGCCGCGAACGGAAACAAAACAAACGCGGCCTATTTTGAACAATTGGGCGTTGCAGTAACGAACGCGGACGGATCGCTCAGGGATTCCGACGAGGTGTTTAACGACGTAATAACGGCCCTCGGAGGAATGGAGGACGAAACGGCCCGGGATGCGGTCGCGATGCAGTTATTAGGAAAGTCCGCGGTCGAACTTAATCCATTGATTCAGGACAATGGCGAGACGTACAAACAGACGGCCGAGATATTCGCAAAATACGGCCTTGATTATATCGACCAAGAGACGCTTGACAAGGCGGCCCAATTCAACGACCAATTACAATTAATCCGGGCGATGGGGACCCTCGCATTTCAGGAGGTCGGCGCGAAATTGGCCGAGTTACTCCTCCCGGCACTCGAGAAAGTCGTCGATTGGGTCGGCCAGCTCGTCGGATGGCTCTCGAATTTGGACCCTCGTATTCTAATGATCATCGGCGGTATTGCCGGACTCGTCGCAATAATAGCCCCGTTATTGACGGGCCTCGGACAATTGGCTTTTGCTATCTCCTCAATTATGGGACTAATGGCCACGCTCGAGGTATCATTCGGCGGCTTAATTGCTGCGGCGTTGCCGTACATTGCAGTTATTGCCGCGATCGTCGCGGTCGGGGTCACGTTATACAAGAATTGGGACGTCATAAAGGCAAAGGCCAAAGCACTATGGACGGCAATCAAAACGACGTTTACCAACATTAAAACAAGCATCGTAAACGCCTTTAATAGTGTTAATACGTTCCTCGTTAATACGTTTAACAACATCGTCGCGACGGCCAAGGCAAAATTCGACGCGGTCAAGACGGCGGTCGTGACGCCGATAAACAAGGCAAAAGAGGCAATCCAAACGGCGTGGAATCGCATTAAATCGATTCTATCGGGTAAATTATCGTTGCCTCATATCAAATTACCGCATTTCAAAATAAACGGAAAATTTTCATTAAATCCTCCGTCCGTTCCGCATCTTGACGTAGATTGGTATAAGCGCGGCGGCATTTTTAATGGGCCTCAGGTGATCGGCGTCGGCGAGTCCGGCAGCGAGGCCGTAATCCCATTGGATAAACTATGGTCAAAGATGGACGAGATCATAAGCGCGTCCGGCGGCGGCATCGTGGTTAACGTGTACGGCTCGGCCGGGATGGATGTTAATCAATTAGCGGCGGCCGTCGAGGAGCGGCTCGTCCGGGTGCAGAAAATGAGAAATAAGGCGTTTAGCGTATGAATGAAACATTTACTTTTAACGGCGTAAATAGTGCCGATCACGGCGTTTACATCTCAGGGGCCGGGACCTATAACTCGCCGGAGCGCGTCGTCGAAATGATCGCGGTCCCGGGCCGTAACGGCGCAATCGCGATGGACGAGGGGCGATTCGAGAACATAAACGTCACATATCCGGCATTTATGGCCGGGACGGATCAGGCCGATTTTACGGACCGGCTCGCAGCGTTCCGGGGCGCGATTCTTTCCGCGATCGGGTACAAACGACTCGAGGACGATTATCACCCGGACGAATTCCGTCTCGGCGTTTACCGCTCAGGCCTCGAGGTGGACCCTAAAATTTATAACCGGGCCGGGGAGTTCGAGTTGGTGTTTGATTGTAAGCCTCAAAGATTCCTTAAATCCGGCGAGGCGGCGGTCACGTTTACCAGCTCGGGAACAATCACAAACCCGACGGCGTTCCCGGCTAAGTCCTTATTGAGAGTATACGGGACCGGCTATTTTGCAATTGGTGATTATTGGATGAACATCACGGCGAACGTGTCCTCCGGGACGTATATCGATCTCGAGACGCTCCAAGCATACGCTATAAACGGCGGCGCGATTTCGACCCGGGGCGAATATGTCAATATTGGCAATCAGGCCCCGGAATTGGTGCCGGGCGTGAACGAGATCACGATCCCAGCGGCGACGATAACGAGCATTGAAATTGTGCCGAGGTGGTGGAGAATATGATCCCGATTTTATACGAAAGAAACGAGACGACGTTCGCGTCTAACGGAATTTGTAGACTCCCCGATATGATCGAGGCCAAAATCACCGAGGAGCGCAACGGCATTTATGAACTCGAATTTACATACCCCGTCGATGGGATGAATTTTGCCGACATCTCGGACGGCCGGATCGTGGCCGCGGTACACGACGACAACGGAGATATCCAGCCGTTCGATATTTATCATCGGACCGAGCCTATAAACGGGGTTGTCACGTTTTACGCTAATCATATTAGTTACAGATTAAACGAGAACGTCGTCGCCCCGTACACGGCCACAAATGCGAATGACGCGATGGCCGGACTCGCGACGAATGCGATGTTATCAAACGCGTTTACATTCGCGACCGATAAGACGACGGCCCGGGATTTTTCCGTCACGATTCCGACCGGGATCCGGGCGGTCCTCGGCGGCGTGGAGGGGTCCATCCTCGACACGTTCGGCGGCGAGTATGAGTTTGACAAATTTACTGTAAATCTATGGAATCGGCGCGGAACGGACACGGACGTCCAAATCCGATACGGGTCCAATTTGACCGAATACGAGGACGATCTCGATCACGACAACGTATATAACGCGGTCGTCCCGTATTGGGTAGGGACGGACGACGACACGAACGAGGAGGCGGTCGTCACCGGTTCGGTCATTAATTCGGGCGTAACAATTTATTCAGGTCGGACGGCGGCGGTCCCGATGGATCTATCGGGAGAGTTTCAGACAAAGCCGACAACGGCACAGCTCGACACGTTGGCCGCGTCAAAATTGACGGCCTCGGCCCCGTGGAATCCGTCCGAGAATTTGACCATAAATTTTGTGGCTTTATGGCAAACTCCCGAATACGCGCAATACGCGGCCGTGCAGCGTCTCGGCCTATGCGATACGGCAACGATCTATTTCCCAAGATACAACAAGGCGGCCCGGATGAAAATCGTCAGGGTCGTTTATAATGTCCTTTTGGAGCGGTTCGACGAGATCGAGTTCGGCGAATTGTCGACGACCCTCGCGTCGGCCGTTACGGCATCGATCGCGGAAAAGGTCGAAAAGCAAACGAACGAGATCGGCGCGGTCGGGAGGATCGCCGGAAACACGTCGCAACACTTTTGGTTTAATGGCAACGGGACGGACACGGGCGCACATATAACCGAGGTCGACCGGGCCACGTTCGAGGCCGATCGCGCAAACGGCGGCCCGAATCTACTCGCCCGGACGAACGGGATCGCGGTCAGGGACGGGACGACCGAACTCGCGACATTTAGCGCGACGTCGGCGGTCGTCGGTCCTCTCGGGTCGTCTCATATTGTGACGTCGACGTCCGGGGTCGAACTATTCGACGATAACGGGACGAGTATCGCCGAGTTCGGGGCCGAGTCCCGGCTCGGGGCGGCCTCAGGTCCGCACATAGTCCAGCGCGTGAACACGCTCGGCGGTACGGATTACGGGCATCTTGATTTTATATCAGGGTCCGACACGGTCCTCGACATAATGGCCGCCGGCGGCTCGACCAAACTCGCCCGGGCGCGACTTGATACGGGATCATATTCCAGCCAAATCGATTTATCAAATTACGACCGCGTCGGCGACAACATAAACACGACGGACCTATCCGTATATTTGCAGAACGATGACGGGACCGAGACGGTCCGGGTCGATCTCGCCTCACATCTCGGCGCGTTAACATCGTCCCGGAAATGTCTCGTTTTATGGACCGGCGCGTCACTAATGCAGAACGGCCAAACGGCATATTTTACCGGCGACGAGGAACTCGTATCAGACCAATTAAACGGGATCGTCCTCGTTTGGTCGCGCTGGGCGAATAGTACGGCCTACAATGATAGCTGGTTCTATTATTTCGTCCCGAAATGGCACACCCTCGCGCACAACGGCGGCGGCGTGTATATGACGACCCCGACGTCGGCGACTTCCGCGACTTTATGCCACAAATATATTTATGTGTATGACGACCATCTCGAGGGATACTCCGGGAACAATGCGACCGGCTCCGGGTACGCAAACAATACGCGAGTTCTCCGGGCGGTATTAGGCATTTAGAGGTATGACAAATGAGTAAATTCCATACATTTCAGTTATTTTTTACCGCGCTGGGCGCGTGGCTTGGCGGCTTTATGGGCGGCCTCGACGGATTCCTTTATTCGCTGATTGTGTTTGTCGTCGTCGATTATGTGACCGGCTTTATGGCCGCGATCACGGAAAAAAGCCTATCGAGCGAGGTCGGGTTTAAAGGCATCGCGAAAAAGGTCGTAATTTTCCTTTTGGTCGGCGTCGCGAATATGCTCGACGTTCACGTCCTCGGGCAAGGCGCGGTAATTCGAACGGCGGTAATTTTCTTTTACTTGAGCAATGAGGGCGTTTCAATCCTCGAGAACGCGGCCCGGCTCGGCCTACCTATCCCGGCAAAACTCCGGGCCGTACTTGAACAGTTACGGACCGACGAGGACCAAGCCGACGAGGACACGGCCGAAATTGATTATATCTATTTGGACGACGACGAGGACGATCTCGACGATTCAGGTCAGGAAAGGACGACAAACAATGAGTAATTCAAAACTTGCATCCGTTCATTATTGAACGAATAACTACTCGTCCCGGAACGGGAAAAAAATCAGTAAAATCATAATCCATCATATGGCCACGATTAACGGGACGGCGGCGACGTGTTACAACGTATGGAAAACCCGGGAGGGGTCGGCCCATTACGCGATCAGTTCGACCGGACAAATTGGCCAGCTCGTCGATGAAAAATATCGGGCGTGGTCGGTCTGTAACGCGGCGGCCGATTCCGTCGCGGTCACGATGGAACTCGCGAACGACGGGGGAGCCAAAACGAATTGGCACGTCAGCGACAAAGCAATCGAGGCGGCAATCCGTTTATGCGTGGACATATGCGAACGGAACGGCATCGAAAAATTGACGTATACCGGCACGACGTCCGGGTCGCTCGTCACCCATTGTATGTATATGGCTACCGCGTGTCCGGGTCCATATCTCAAAAGTAAGATGTCCTATATTGCCCGGGAGGTGACGAAACGCCTCGGGGCCGAGCCGGACAAAGACACGGACAAAACCCCGACGGCCAAGGCGTGGACGGCCTATAAACGGCCGTTTATTGTCCGGGTCGAATGCAAGGACCTTTATATCAGAAAAGGCCCGGGAATCGCAAAATATGGGCGTCAGACGATAAGCGCGGCCGGGCGTTTGACCCAGTTCGTCCCGGTCGGGGCGTACACGATCACGGACGTTCAGGTCGCGGACGGGTACAGTTGGGGCAAACTCAAATCATCGACCGCGTCCTCGCCGCGCTGGATCGCCCTCGACTATACCGAATACGTCGGTCAGGTGCCGGAGCCGAAAAAGGACGAGCCGAAAAAGACGCCGACGATCCCGGAGCGAATCCTCGACGCGGCCGCGAAACAATCGGCCTATATGAAAGATTCCGTTTATAAATGGGAGCCGTCGCCGACGATCGCAAAGTCGAAACGGCGCGGAACGTGCGTAACGTATGTCGCTTGCGTCCTCCAACGGCTCGGCGTGATCTCGCCGGGCAAATTCATTTGGCATAACGGCGACGGTCACGGGAACGGGAAAGTCACCGGCGCGGTCAATAACAAAATGGCCGTAACGTATATGAAAAACAAGCCGATCGAGGACATCCGCGACCAGCTCGAGCCGGGCGACATCCTTTTGACGGACGACAACAAGAGCGGCGTCAGGGGCAACGGCGGCCACATTTTT
>JAFXWT010000357.1 GCA_017542695.1 Clostridia bacterium | reverse complement strand
ATTTCCATAAAAAGTTGCCACGCCGTAAAGCCGCGCCTCACCTATACCGAGAGTCTTTGCAACATGAGGAAATACCTCCTGCGGCAGATAGTGATAACGCTCTTGTATATCTTGGAGCACCGCGATCGTTGACAGTTCGTTTTGCGGATACCTGCCAAGGATCTCGTCCACGGCTCTGTAATCAAATTGTTTTTCCATAAATTCCTCCTGAAATCGGCATAACGCCCTTCTTGACACATTAAAAATAACTTATCTTGATCTGTTTTCCCATATCTTTCAGACAGACAGATAATTCCTCCACAATATTCATTTTGATATTGAAGTTGATCGGTAGTTCCGGGTTCTGATGCGCCGGATTCATCGCACGCCCGACGTAAAAATTGATATCCGTCGCTTCTTCAAATAAAAGCTGACAGATACGCGATGCTCCGTCATGACCGTAATTCCATTTTTCATCGCTCTCGTTATCCTGCAAGTAATTCCGCGCATAGGTCAGCACCTTGCTCATTGTGATAACGCCTTCCGTTACGAGGTCGACCCCTTCGAGCCGTGCCGTTGGAGGCACGTCGCTTCCTTTTTCATAGCCGATCTTGACGTCAAGCGGTTTGTGGAGATAATCGGCGGCGATCGTTGCGGTGGTGCCGCCGCAGATAATATGCTTGCCTTCTTTTGAGAAAAAGAGGCTCATCATTCGCTCACAATCGTCGCGATTGGCAGGCGGACCGAACAGTATGTTCATCGGTACCCGTCTTCTGATGCGAACGACACAGGCGGTCGCGTCGTCGCCGGGTCTGTTTCCATAGAGCTTGTTGCATTCGTCCACCAGTATCGTGCTCAGTACCTTTGCCGTGTACCCTGTCACAGACATATCCGCCATAAACTGAGCAATATCTTCACGCTTCCAGCCGAAATTATATACATTACCGATCCCGGCGTGGGGGCATCCGTCGCTCATTGCGATAAACAAATCGTTCTCCTGCAGCCGTATCGAAGAACGGTAGATCTTTTTGCCCTCGATATGTATTTCCGTCATCGGGTATTGAGTGACCTTTTCATCGCGTATCAGTATCACATGCGGATTATCGTATTGGATCAGCTCAACCGTTTGATTGCGGATCAGGTGAAGGATCGTGAATGTTGAGTAAGCCACGCCGCGAACAGAGCATACCGGAAGCGTTGCGGCGATGGTGGAAACGCATTCTTCAACGGAAAGACCGTCCGCCATCATTGTGGAGATGATCTTTGAGGTCAGCGTGGAAAGAATGCTTGCTTTTACGCCGCTGCCCAATCCATCCGCAAGGACGATCACAGCAGATCCGTCCTTCTGCTCTACCACGTCCACGTGGTCGCCGCAAAGCTCTTCGCCTGCGTGATTGATACTTTTGTATCCGATATCGGCGCACAGATCATTCATCGCTGATAGACTCCTTCAACTTGGATAAAGCGATCTTCGTCTCCGCCGCCGTTTCGCCAAGCAAAGAGGCGATCTCCTGTACGATCCGCATCTGTTTGTCAACGACCTTGTCGGCAACCTCTACCGTTTCGCGACTGATCTCCTCCTTGCGTCTGCGCTCGTCCTCTTCATCTGTGACGTCGCGCATGATGCAGAGAAGCATACGCCCATCCTCCGCAGGCACGACGGTCTGCTCCACATATCGCTTGTACTCCGCAAGATATACTCGCTGATTATAAACGCCTCTTTTTTTGTCCCGCACCGTTATAAACACGTCGGGATCGAGTATCCGCACCACCTGATCCCCTAAAATATCGGAAGGATAACGAAGGTTCATAAGCCGCAATGCGGCGGCGTTGAGTTGTTGAACCTCCAGATTATCATTGACGACGATCAGCGCATTCGGACTGTTTTTGACGATGGTGTCGGAGAAATCCTCTGCTTTCTCTTTCAAAAAAGGAAGACACATGGATATTTCCGCCTTGCCCTGATAAATGGCGATCGCCTTTTCGCGGCAAGTGTTATAACCGCAGGAGCCGCAGTTCAACTCATGCTCCGGTTTGAATTTGCCCATCTCGCGGAGTATTTTTCTGATCTCGTTTTCCTCAGGAACGTCTGACTGCCTTTCGATCGGCATAAAGACTTGCTTCATGTGCACCGCGTCGGGCTGCGGCACATCAAAATCACGACTTCCCGCAAAGTCGGCAACGGCGATGTAATCCTTGACGAGGCTACGGTGGTATTTTTCCATAACCGGTCCGCCTACGCAGCTTCCGACGCAGGCTGACATTTCGATAAAACAATGCTCTATCCTGCCTCTTTCAATATCCTGCAGGGCGGCGATACAGTTTTCCACTCCGTCCAGCGCCATGTATGTGTACCCCGGCGCGTCCTGCGCCATTGTTTTCAGAATGCCGCCCGTTGTGGGGAAGAATCTCGCCCTGCTTTGTTCGTTCGGAATGGTTTCCCGTTTGAGCTCAACGTTTTCTTTTTTCAGCCAATTCGTCAGTTCCTCAAAGGTCAACGCGGCGTCTACGATACCTCCGGATGCGCTCGCCTCGTCTTTTTTTGCAACGCACGGGCCGATAAATACCGTTTTGGCATTCAGAACACGCCTTTTGACGTCCGCGCAGTGAGCGTGCATCGGTGAAACCACGTCTGCAAGATAGCGCAGCTCCTGCGGGAAATACTTGCGTATCAAAAGATTTACGGTATGACAGCAGGAGGATATGACGATATTTCTGTTTTCCTCCTTGAGCATACGATCGTATTCGCGCTTGACCATCGTCGCGCCGAGGGCCGTTTCCTCCACGTCGTAAAAGCCGAGTTTTTTCAGCGCCTCCCGCATTGCTTCTATTCCGACTCCGTCATAGTTCGCAATGAAGGAGGGCGCCAGGCTGACGATCACCGGATCGTTGCCGGCGAGCAGTACGCGTACCTTTTCCGTATCGTCAACGATCTCTTTTGCATTCTGCGGGCAAGCTACGAAGCAGTGTCCGCAAAGAATACACTCGTTGTCAATGATGTGCGCCTGCCCCGCTGAAAAACGGATGGATTTGACCGGGCAGTGCCGGATGCACTTATAGCAGTTTTTGCAGTTGGTTTTTTTGAGTCTCAGACATCCCGGCATATTCACACCTCCGCTCTGATCTTAGATAGAATATTTTCCTCGAAAAAGCGTGGAAAAACCTCATTCGTCACCCCGGTATAGACTTCACCGTCGATGCATACCGTAGCGCCGATGCGGTTGCATTTGCCGGAGCAAAAGCTGCCGGTCAATACGACCTCGTCACCGACCCCGTTATCCTCGATCGCATTATTGAAACGCTCCATCAGTTCTTCCGCGCCTTTCAAATGGCAGGAAGAACCAACACATACCGATACAATCACACCGACAACCTCGACTTCACAACGTTTTCAAAGAATTCGTTCACGTCTTCGGGACTGACGGTATGCAGCTCGCCGTCAACGGTCACACAAACTCCCTTTCGGCAGTTTCCGGTACAAAAAGTGCCGCTCAATTCGATCTTATCGTTCAGTTTTTCTTTTTCTATCAGATATTGAAGCTGCTCCACGACTCTGCGAGAGCCTTTAATATGGCAGGCTGAACCGATACAAACCGTTATATTCATGAACGTCCCTCCCCGTTTAATCCATTACGTTCGCCCATTCGAGCAGGAACTCGCGTTCCTTTTCGTTCCCTATAACGGACTGGGAGGCGGCAACGATCGGCATCCATTTTTGCACGTATTGCTTTGCCGTATCGCTCTTTTTACAGAACAGATCAAGATAT
>JAFXWT010000356.1 GCA_017542695.1 Clostridia bacterium | reverse complement strand
CATTCGTTGACGGACTCGATCTCGCCGTTGTCGCCGATGAGAGAAAGAAACTTCTCAACAGTGGCTTTGCAGGCCTCCTCGCCGTTCGTCAAATCAACTACGAACATCGTTTCATAGGATGAGATAACTTTTTCCATTATGATTTACACCTCCTTCTGGACATAAGGCCGCGAACAGAAAGATTTATTCGCAGCAAGGAGAAGAGGATATCCCTCTTATTCCGATTATCCATTATATCATCCTATTTCGTATTTGTCAATCAATAATTATTTTTTTATTATTATTTTTTTTAAAAAAGGCAAAAAAGGTATTGATTTTTTCGTTTTTTTATGGTAATATGAAATGCGACGGCAAAAATGCGCCGTTTTGAATGTCAATTTCGTTACCGCGCGAAAAATCCGGCGAATGTGCGGTAATTCAATAAAGACGCCGAGATTTGGAGATTAAAAAAATGAGTGTAATCGAGATCATACTTGCTTCCGTTCTTCTTCTTCTCGCGCTGTTCCTCGTTGTTGCGATAATCCTCCAGGACAGCAAGAAGCACGGCCTTTCCGGCGCCATCGCCGGCGGAGCCGAGACTTTCTTCGGAAAGAACAAGGGCAAACAGGTCAACAAAGTGCTCAAAAAGATGACAACGATCGTTTCAATCGTTTTCGCAGTCATTATTTTTGTAGCGTATCTCTTCTCAGGCGTGAGAATGTGAGTAAGTGAATAAAAGAACGGTTGCGGCCGTTCTTTTTTTGTTTGTACTTTTCTTGCTTCTGTCGGGAAGCGTTTTTTCGCCCTTTTCTTTTTTGCGAAAAAGAAAAGGGTCTCGCTGCGGCTCGGTCACCGCTCGGCTCTGACAGCCATTTAGGCTGTCATTCACTCCCTCGCGGCCGCTTCGCTACACAAAAGAAAAAACTGCGGCGTATGTCTATACTGCTCGCCTCAAACGTGCTTCCGTTGTTGCTTCGCAACAGCCGGTTCACGTTAATCCCGGCGAAGATTAACAACATCAAGACAGAACCGCAGTCCCGCGCAGCGGGGTACGTGATGCTCTGTGCTGACGGCGACGCATATCAAATAATTGTATTCGTAGGGGCGAACATCGTTCGTCCGTGCCTCTTTCGTTGAACGCGGTAAATAAAATTAAAAAAAATTCACAAATACGTCTTTATTTTTATAAAAAATTATGATATATTTATAATGCATATATATTTTTGGAAAGGACAATGCAATGTCAAAAAAACAATGTGAAATAAACTCGCGGCTCGGAAAGGTCGGCGGGCAGGCGGTTCTCGAAGGCGTCATGATGAAAAGCGGAAACACGGTCGCCGTATCCGTAAGACGCGAAGACGGCACAATCGCCTCCGACGTATCGACGTTTGAGAGCGCGCGCAAAAAACACAAAATACTGAACATCCCCCTCGTTCGCGGAGTCGTGAACTTCATCGAAATGCTTTCGCTCTCGATGAAAACGCTGACAAGATCGGCGGAACTTTCGGGCATCGACGAGGGCGTGGAAGAATCGAAATTCGAAAAATGGCTGAAAGAAAAATTCGGCAAGAGCGTGCTGAACATCGTGATGGGCATCGGACTTTTCCTCGGAATACTGCTCGCCATCGCTTTGTTTTTCCTCGCGCCGAACTTTCTCGCGGCACAGCTGAACAAGCTCATCCCGTTCGACCCGATCTGGCAGGGGCTTTTCGCGGGGATCATCAAGATCATGCTTTTCATCCTATACCTTTATCTTGTTTCGCTGATGAAAGACATCCGCCGCACATTCGAGTATCACGGCGCGGAGCACAAGTCGATCTTCTGCTACGAAAAGGGCGAGGAGCTGACCGTCGAAAACGTAAAAAAACAGCGCCGCTTTCACCCTCGCTGCGGCACGAGCTTCATGTTCGTCATGCTTTTCATCGGCATGCTGCTCTCCGTCGGCGTGAGGATACTCGTCACGTACGGCATCGGCTTCACCATTGAAAACACCGCGCTTCACGCGCTGTTTTACGCCGGGATAAACATCGTGATCCTGCTGCCGCTCATCGTCGGAACGGGATATGAATTTCTGATGTTCGCGGGCAAGCACGACAACGTGATCGTCCGCATCCTCTCGGCGCCGGGTCTCTGGATGCAGAGACTGACCACGCGCGAGCCCGACGACAAGCAGATCGAGGTTGCGATAAGATCGCTCAAACTCGCCATGCCCGACGTGTTCCCTCCCGAAGAAGAGACGGCCGAAAGCGCCGAGCCGTCGCCCGATGCGGACGTTTCCGCGAAAAACGAAACATCGGAAGAAAATGCGGCTGATTGACATTCGCCGCGCAGTCATCTCCGCGCTCGGAAATGACGACGCAAAACGCGAGTGCGATATAATAATTTCGCACGTATATAATATTGAAAAGACGGAAATACCGCTCCGTCTTTTCGATGAATTTGAAAAAAAAGAAGCGCTCGACGAGATCATATCCCGCCGCACAGGCGGCGAGCCGCTTGAATATATTACTCACAGAACGGTCTTTTGCGGGCTCGACTTTATCGTCACGCCCGACTGCCTGATACCGCAGTCCGACACCGAGGTCGTCGCCGAAGAAGCGGCGGCGCGCCTTAACGGAGGCGGCAGATTTCTCGATCTCTGCACGGGGAGCGGCTGTATCGCCGTTGTGCTCGCCAAGAGAGGCGCGCGCGGCGTTGCCGTTGATATATCGGACGCGCCGCTCGGCGTCGCACGGAAAAACGCCGTACATAACGGCGTTTCTGACATGATAGATTTCGTCAGAGCCGACGTTTTCGCTTCGCTCGACGTCGGAACGGGATATAACGTCATAGTATCGAACCCGCCGTACGTGAGACGAGGCGAGATAGAAACCCTCTCCCGCGAGGTGCGGCGCGAGCCGCGCATCGCCCTTGACGGAGGCGACGACGGGCTTGATTTTTACCGCCGCATCGCCGATATCGCCGGCAAT
>JAFXWT010000355.1 GCA_017542695.1 Clostridia bacterium | reverse complement strand
GCCGTCGCTCGTCGCAGTCCACGAGAACGTCGGCGCGCCGTAATCGTGTCCGAGTGCTGATTTTTCATACACGACGACTTTTTTGTCCGAATACTGCTTGTCGCCGAATACGACCGTTGCCGTGTATGTGATAAATCCGTCTTTTTCACACGTCGGATCGGTAACTGCCGACGCGACATTTGCCGTGACGTTTTCTTTATGATTTGTGTCATGGACGCAGACAAATTCGGCGGTCACGGTATAGCCGTCGCTCGTCGCAGTCCACGAGAACGTCGGCGCACCGTATTCGTGTCCGAGTGCGGGGATTGTCGCCGTCCTGTCATCCGAATAAACGACGCCGTCGTATTCCGCGGTGGCTGTGAACGTGATCTCTCCGACCGTTTCGCATCCGGGCTTTAACGTCGTTTTTTCAACAACGTCAGCCACAATGACAAGCGGGGCTCCGCCGTGTATCTCGTTAAAAGATACGATCGCGTTATTGTTGTCCGTCCACTCCCACTTCCCGTTTTCGAGATCATATACCGAACTCGACTCCGTTTTTATTCGGCAAACCGAATAAATCTCTCCACCGATGCCGAGAGTTATGTAAAGGTCAGTCGGTTCGTCAAGAGTAAATGTAAATGTTTTGTCCGATTCGTCGCTGTCAACGCCGAAGAGAGTTTTCCCCGCGCCGTCCTCTGCGACGACAGAGTAAAACTCGCCCACTTTCAAAGCGACATCTTTTGCGACTATAAAGACTTTATCTCCCTCTGTGTATGCGGTAATGCTGCCTCTTTCCCTGCGTTTTGCCGCCGTGACGAAAGTATTTTCGGCAAATAGTTTTTCTCCGCTTCGGACACGGATGGTATACTCTTCATTCGCGGCAAGTCCGTCGAAAGTCAGAAAACGGGTGTCCGGAAAAATATCGACTTCACGGTGTTCTCCGTTTTTCCCTTCAAGGACGGCGACGATGGGAGTCAAAAAATCCTCGTCCTGCGCCCCTTCCATATTCACCTGAACGACGAGCTTGTCTACGTCCGCCATCACAAGCGACAATCTGATCGTGAGCACGCTTACGAAAACGACGATAACAAGCGCCGCAGTGGCGAGAGACGACGCGATCACGCCCGCCAGAGTGCCGAGTCCGCCGCCGACCGTCGTAACTGCGGGAAGCGCGTTTAAGGGTCGGGCGGTCGCGGAAGAATGACCGTCCGCGCTCGACACGCTTTGCGAAGAGTTTGCGTTGTCGTCAGAATTATTTTCACTTCTTTTTTTATCGGGATCATATATCTCGTCCGACTCCGAGGTTTCCTTTTGACCCATCGACGACGCTTCGTTTACGTAAGAGTTGCCGCCGCTTGAAAACGGCTTCTGCCATTCGTCAAAGTTTTCATTCAGAACGCCGTCGGGATTATTGATCTTGTATCCGTTAAATATATCCATTATATATTTATGTACTGATTTATAAAATATCGTTTATTTACTGCGGGTTGCCGCTTTCGGCAATACCTTTGCTGAGTATTTTCTGCTCCTCAACGAACTGCTGCGATTCTCTTTCCTCGTGCTTTGTCGCATCTCGGAATGCCATTGGCTGATTGACGACGACCTGCGGGAACGGGATGTTGATGTTGTTCTTGTCGAAGAGTAATTTGAACTGACGGTTCATATCTCTTTCGACCTGATATCTTACGTCCTCTTCGCAATTCGCAACAAAACGGATTATTACCGCGGAATCGCCGAGCGACGACACGCCTTTGTAAAAAGGACCTTCTTTGATATCGGGGATCGCTTCTTTAACGGCGGGGAGGTTTGCTTTCAGGATCGCCTCTACTCTTTCGAGAGATTCTCCGTATTCAATGCCTATTTCGCAAATGGCGAGAGAGAGCTGATTGGTCATATTGATGATCGTTTTAAGGTCGGCATTGTTAATGATCTTTATGTTGCCGCCCGTATCCTCGATGCGAGTCGTGCGGATGCCGATCTCTTTAACAGCTCCGCGGAAGCCGTCAACAACGATAATATCGCCAACGTCAAAAATATTCTCAAACACGATAAAGAGTCCGGCAATTATATCGGCGATAAGCGGCTGTGCGCCGAGACCGACGATAAGTCCCAAAATTCCGAGGCCGGCGAGGATCGCGGTTGTGTCGACGTTGAAGGTTTTCAAGACAAAGAAAATCATAACGAGAACAGCGGCGTATTTTATAAGACTGCAAACGATGTCAACGATCGCTTTTCCTTTTTTAAGCGGCTTGGCGAGCAAACGCAGTGCAACTCGCAGCACCCAACTGAGACCGAGGAAGAAAACGAAGTAACTGATAACCCTGATGACGATATTGTAATCAGCCGCCATTCCGAAAATGTTTATGCTCCTCCAGAACATATTCGTCGGCGTGAACCATATACTTCCGAACGCCATTAAGACAGTGTACGCGATAATCACAAAATACGCCAATATCTTCAATACAAAGTCGGCGGTGAATTTTGATTTTTTTTGTGAGGTCTTTTCTTTTTCCGAAATTTTCATATGCTTTCCCTTTCTTTATTTGACCTATGGGTGCAATACTTTTATGACATGAATTATATCACATTGCAAAAAAATTGTAAAGTCCAAACGCACAAAAACATCGACGGTTTTTGTATTTTTGTGCCGACGAAAGCAAAAAAGCGTCGGTCAGACCAACGCTTTTTTATTTTTTATCCCATTTCGAAATTTGGGTCATTGAACAGGAAACCGAGAATGACATTCACGTCCTTCTGCATCGCCACCTGCTCGTCTGTCGTAACATGGTAGTCGACTATCGAGATCGGCGTGCCGCTGTATGTTCCGAGCAGGTAACCCTCCTCGTCGGAGAAAACAAGATCAAATAGTGGAGTTCCGTTGTTAACGAATGCTACGCGGTCGGATGTCACCGTCACTGTGACTTTGTCTTTCCACTTTGCAGGGTATTTCATCGT
>JAFXWT010000354.1 GCA_017542695.1 Clostridia bacterium | reverse complement strand
TTATATCAATTGCTTTTATTATGCTGTCTATATGTTTCTGCCCATATTGAATCGACAGCGGAACTACGGTGATATGCGAATATAAACACGCCAATAAGTAAACAACCGAATCAATGCAGCTATTACAAAGTAAACCGTATTTATCTCCTCTTATCCTTTTCCCGATTTCTTCTGACTGTTTGATCACGTCTTCAAATGACAAGGCTCTTTGCCCTTCAATTATTACCTGGGAAGGAGTCCTCATCATTCTTTCTTTAATGAGGTTATACAGCATTTAGTCCTCCACGTACTTTCCGATCAGAGAATAGATTTGTTTGACCGTTTGAAGAGCATGAGGATCAAGATCGCTTTCGTCAATCTCAATACCAAACGTGTCTTCCAATTCCACTATGAATTCGACCATACTCAAACTGTCGATGCCCAAATCCTCTCGTAAGTTGTTTTCCGGTTCAATATCTTGGCAGAAAAAACTATCCCTTAAAAGACCATTGATCGTTTCTTCCATGTCCTTTTTCCTCCGTTTTTTGGTTCAGTGATTTCAATAAAGCTATATCATTTTTGTTCATATCCTGAAGAATAGTAAAGCAAATGCGCTGCAGGTAGTCTGTGTTTTTTAAGTGGGTTGATATCGCATAATATTTTTGTGCCTTCCTGAGCGTATAATTCATAATCGACAAGTCGATATCGTTTGAGAACAACTCCTTCATTCTGCTTCTGCTTATCCAATATGTCAAAATGAAATTTTGCATACGATAGAGCAAGTCCCTAAAATGATACAGATCCGATTCAAAAAAATAAAACGGCGAAAGACTTATCAATTCTTTTGAATAGTCGGTATATGTGTTTACACAAATACGCTCACATCCTTTTTTCGGGCGTATTTGGAAAAACCCTTTGCAGTATGATTTTTTCAGGCTTGTCGATTCAATAGTTTTCGGGCAATCTTCCGGAGCGAACTTTAAAATGAAGTTCTCATCCTCCCATTTTATGTATGCCCATTTACTTGAACCGGCGGGCGAATCATAACTTAAAAACGATCCTGTAAACTCTTTTGATGACCGAATCGTCCTCTTGATTTGCGATATGCTTTTTTCTTCACTTTTGTTAGTGATTTCAAGTCCTATCTGGGGAAGTTTTTTTTCAAGACTATCAAGATTATCGTACTCACCCGGGCTCATGCCTGAAATGACAAAATAGTAAAACAATTCCTGTATTGGAATTAAACAATCGGAAATAATAGGACGAAAATTAACATTGTTTTCTTTCAAATAGCATATGATGGCGTCATCTTTACTCGAGAAGCCCATTTTACTTTTTGACAATTCTATTAACCTCAAATTTTATTCTTTCAAAGCACGTTTCTTCCGAGAGGAGAGATGAAACAATAATCCCCTTGTTTTTTTGAGCTATTTCTATATACAGATCGTGAAGTCTCTTCTGAAAATCAGGATTTATATATCTATCTTTTTCTTCAGGTCTCCTCCGGACTCTCCCGATTGCTTTTTCAACAGGCAAGCTGAGAAAAAATGACACGTCGGGTTTAATAATACTTTTCGCGATCTCATAAATCCATACATCGTCTGTATATCCTCGTGCGATCAGGTTTGCAAGACAGGAGTAAAAGTATCTGTCGCAAATAACTATATATCCTTTCTCTAATTTATCTTTGATTACTCTTCGAGTATGCTGAAGTCGATCCGCGGCGCAGAACAGGGAAAGAGCTCTGTACTCGAATCTACTGTTATCCGGCGAATCCGAAAAATTCCTGAATATCTCTGATTTTCGCACATAATCAGTCGGTTGTTTGGTTAAAAATACTTTATATCCTTCGTTTGTCAGCCATTCTTCCAGTTTATTGATTTGTGTCGTTTTCCCGCACCCGTCAAGACCGCAAAAAGTGATAAGTTTACCACTTGACTTGTTATCTTCCATTTCCAACTTCATATAAATGCTCCCTTCTTTTACCGCAGAAAACCCAGTCTGAATAGTCAGAATCGTAGGAATACATTCTATTTTTCGCGGGATCGAAAACACGGTCCATAAATGTGAGATCTAAAGGCTTGATTGATTCCAAAAGCATATCAGTTGCCTCATCAACGATGTCAAACAACCGGGCTGTATAATAAAGTGCATAGTAACACTCATTATTTAAACCCAGTTCTTTTATTCTTTCGCTCAGTTTTTCTGCGAAATCAACGTTCATATAATTCCGGAAAAACACCAAAAAATCACAATATTTATAAAGCGAAATGTCCCTCCCCATCTCAACCCATTTATAGGTCGTGGCTTCTTTGTAAAGGTGAGCACAGAGATGGATGAGAAAATCCGTTGGATC
>JAFXWT010000353.1 GCA_017542695.1 Clostridia bacterium | reverse complement strand
CGAGACGAATTATATGTATGAAAATCCGATAAAGGACAGGCACGTCGAGGACGAGGCGAGATTAAACATACTCGTCGGCCACGCGGACAACAGATCAGCCGACTCACCATACTGCCCGGTCAACGAGGAGATGGTGAAGGCGTTCGGAGCCGACTATACGGCGTACGCCCACATTCACAACGCTCCGGAGCCGAGAAAGATCGGGAACGCCGCCTGGGCGTTCTGCGGATGTCTCGAAGGACGCGACTTCGGCGAATGCGGCCCGAAGGGAGCGCTTTACGTCGAGGCGGAAAAGAAGGACGGCGTCTGCTCGCTGACGGCGAGAAGGCTCCGCTTCTCGAAAAGGCGTTACGAGACAGGGGAGCTTTCCGTCGAGGGCGCGGTCAGCCGCGACGAGATACTCGCGAAGATAAACGACTATATCACCGAAAAGGGTTACGGAGACGAGACTCTCCTCTCGCTCACCCTTCGCGGAAGGATACCGTCTACGCTGATACTGAACACAGACGCGATGGCGTCGCAGATAAAGGGGCTTTTCTATTTCGAGCTTACCGACGGAACGCGCCCGGACGAGGGCGCAGAGGAGCTGTCCGCCGACGGAACGGTCAGAGGACAGTTTTACAGAGAACTCGAGCCGCTTCTCACGAGCGACGATCCCGCCGTTCGCGAGCGCGGAGAGAGGGCGCTGCGGTACGGGCTTGCGGCGCTGTCCGGCGAGAATCTGACGGATTTCTGACAAGTGAACGGAACGGGGACGGAAAATGTACATTAAAGAAATATATATCAAATCGTTCGGCGCGCTGACCGACCGCAAAATAGAGTTTTCGCGCGGCCTGAACGTGATATGCGGTGCGAACGAAAGCGGAAAAAGCACGGTCGCATCGTTCATTAAGTTTATGCTCTACGGCCTTTCCGGCAAAGCCGCCGCGGGCGAGACCGTAACGGAAAGGGAGCGTTTCGTGAACTGGGACAACGGGATCGCCGCGGGGAGGATCACCGTCGTCTGCTCTGACGGAGAATATACCGTGGAGAGAAGGTGCTACCGTACGACCGAGGGGGGACGCGACGCGTTCCGCGAGGGCGTGAGGATAGTCAGAAACGACACGGGCGAGGCCGTCAAGACGACGAAGAGCCCGGGAGAATATTTCCTCGGCTTTCCGGAGAAGGTGTTCACGCAGAGCGCGTTCGTCAAGAGCGCGGAAGCCGCCCGGATCGACGGCGGAGGGTTGAAGGTCGCGCTCGAAAACCTTATGACCTCGGGCGACGAGGAGATCAACACGAAGCGCGCTCTCGACCGGCTGGACAGCGCGAGAAAGATCCTTCGCCACAAGAACGGCGCGGGCGGACGGCTCGGCGAGCTCGAAGAGGAAAAGGCGCGCCTTGAAAAGCTTCTGACGGATTCGCAGGGATCGTCGAAGAGGATCGTCGAGCTTGAGGGCAACGTCGCCGACGTGCGCGCAAAACGGGAACACCGCGAGGCGGAAGCCGCGGAGCTTTCCGCTCTTTGCAGAGCGTACGAGGCCGTCCGGATCGGCGCAAAGGTTAAGGACATAGAAAAGTGCGAGGCGGAGGTCGCCTCCATAGAAAAAGAACTGTCCGCGCTCGACCCGTCGGTCGACGATGAGCTGATCGTCAAGATAGATATGTGTTCGTCGGCGGTAGCCGACACGGAGCGGGACATCGCCACCCTTACGAAGAAAAGGGCTGAACTTGAAGAAAAGCGCGAGGGACGCGACAGCGCAGAACCGGAACCGGTCGAAAAAGTCATTGCGACCGCCAAAAAATATAAAAAAGGAAGCGCGTTCTGCCTGTCGCTCGCCTGCACTCTCGCCGTGCTGTCGGTCATCGGAGCCGTCGCCTGCTTCATCACCCCGGTCAGAAACGGACTTTCGGCAAGAGGACTGTCGGTTGCCGTCATCGTTATGACTTTCATATCTCTTCTTTTCTCCGTCGCCGGATTCATCGGCTTCAGGCTCTATGCCGCCGCTTATGAAAAGGTGCTCGACGAATGGGGAGCCGAGGACGACGATTCGCTCGAGAGCGCCGTTCTCGCGAAACACGACGGATATAAATACACCCTGAAGCTCGATGAGAACATAAACCGCATAGATACGGTGACGGACGAGGCGATACTGAAGCACGACCGCGAGATCGACCGCGGCATGGAGCTCGGCGCGAAGCTCGGAGTAACGGGCGACAACGTGTTCGAGGTGCTCGAGCTGGCAAAGGAAAAGGCGAAGATCACGGCGGGACGCCGTCACGAGCTGACGTCGAAGCTCGAGGGGGCGAAGGGAAGGCTCTCAGCGATCGTCGAGGATATCGGCGAGGAGGAGCGCGGCGCCGACGCCGCCGCCGAGCGCGAGGCGCTCGTCACTCCTTTTGCCGACCGCGTGATGAAGATGAGCCGCGACGACTACAATCGCGCCGTCAGAGAACGCGATTTCGCCGCCAGCGCCGCCGCGTCGCTCAAAGACCGCGAGGCGTCGCTCGAACGCGAGCTGACCGCGATCAGCGCGGCGGGAAAGACCCCGTCGGAGGTCGCGGGAAGAATGACCGTCATCGAGAGCGAGAGCAAAGAGCTGACCAAACGTTTTGAAGCTCTCGTCACGGCGTACGACGCGCTCGAGAGGGCGGGCGGCAAGATGAGAGCCGACGTGATGCCTCACGTCGTGCGCGACGCCGCGTCCGTGATGGAGCGCGTCACCGGAGGAAAATACGGCACGCTCTCGTCGGGAGAGAGCTTTGAACTGACAGTCGACGCCGGAGGAGAGCGGCGGACCGTCGATTTTCTGTCCGACGGCACGAAGGACGTCTCATATATCAGCGTCCGCACGGCGCTCGTAAACGTGCTGTACGGCTCCGAGACGCCTCCGATGGTGTTCGACGAGTGCTTT
>JAFXWT010000352.1 GCA_017542695.1 Clostridia bacterium | reverse complement strand
GCGTTTCTCCTTTGAATGTTCATATTCGTTCACTTCCTTTTCGGACTCCATATATCGCTTTGCCTGCACCGAGAACAGCTCCGCGTATTTGCCGCCGAGCTTCATCAGCTCGGAGTGTTTGCCCTGCTCGATGAGACACCCGTTTTCGACGACAAGTATGTTGTCCGCCACCGTCGCGCTCGACAAACGGTGAGAAACGAAGATCGTCGTCTTGTCACGGCGTAAACTGTCGAACTGGTTATATATCTCCTGCTCGGCTATCGCGTCGAGAGACGCCGTCGGCTCGTCGAGAATGAGGATGTCGGAGTCACAGTAAAACGCTCGCGCGACCGACAGCTTCTGCCACTGACCGATAGACAGCTCCGTGCCGTCCTCCTCAAAATATTTCATCAGCGCCGTGTCGTATTTCTGCGGCAGCGCGTCTATGAATGCGTCGGCGTTGCCCTCCTTTGCGGAGATCCTGACTCGCTCGTCGTCGATCGGCTTCGACGTGTCGGACAATGCGATGTTTTCCGCGACGCTGACTGCGTATTTGCCGAAATCCTGGAATATGATCCCGAATATCTTGTAAAGCTCCGCCGTGTCGTATTCGCGTATGTCGCGCCCGTCGAGCAGAATAACGCCGCCCGTCGGATCGTAAAGGCGCGTGAGCAGCTTGATCAGCGTTGTCTTTCCCGCGCCGTTGAGCCCGACCAAAACGACCGTGTCGCCCGGATTTATCGTAGCCGTGAAATGCTTTATCGTGTCCTTTTGCGCGCCGGGATAGCGGAATGAAACGTCGCAAAACTCTATCTTGTGCGCGACGTGACGCTCGGGGCTGACCGGCTCGTCCACGCTCGGCACGAGCGTCTGCGGCTCGTTGATGAACGAAATGAGGTTGTCGATAAAAAGCGTCCCCTCATATATCGTCGCCGTCGTCGCAACGATGGTGCGCACGCCGCTCGATATCGAGTTCAGCGCACCGGTAAAGAGCGAATAATCGCCGACCTGCGACGTGCCGTTCGCAACTCCCTGCGCAATGAAGAGGAACAGCCCGCAGTTGACGACGGCGGAGATTATCGCAAACGCGATATTCCACGTACCCTCGCCGACGAACAGCTTTTTGAGCCCCGCGAAATATTTTTTGAACGTACCGTTATACTTGTCCGTGAAGAAATCCGAAAGCCCGAACATTCTGACTTCTTTCGCCAGGTCCTTGTTAGTCAGCACATCGGAATAATACGCCAGCTGCCTGCGATCTTTCGAGCGCATGCGCATATACGAAAAGCTCTTTTTCCGATAAATAAAACTGATTATCGCCCCCGGCAGCGCGAGGAGCGTGATGACGAACGGCGCCCACGGACTGACGCCCCACAGAATCACGACGAACGAAATCATGCTGATTATCGTGCAGAAAACGTTGAACTGCGCCGAGATTATCTGTATCGGGCGATGACCTGCCTCGCGCGTCGCGTTTTCGAGCTTTTCATAAAACTCCGGGCGATCGAACGACGCGATGTCTACTGTCTTCGCCTTTTTCATTATCTTGAGCTTGACCGTGTTGACGACAAGCTCGCTTGAAACGCGGTTGACTATCGTGTTCACGTTCGACGTGACGCTCGAAAGGAATATCAGCCCGAATTGAAGTATCATCGGGCGCATGATTATCATAAAATCGACTTCCGCTCCCGCGCGCGCCTGAACGTACGCTTCGGCGAGTCTGTTGAGCAGCTCGGCGGCGACGAGCGCCTTGATGACCGGCATGATGCCCTCGATAACGGCAAGCCCCAGCATCGCAAAAAGTATCCACGGCCGCGTCTCCCAGACAAGTCCGAAAATGTAAAAAAGGCGCGAGAAAAACCCCGCGACTACTTTTGCCGCTCTTTTGATAAGGAGACCTACGTATTTCGGAACGCCGCCGATGCCTTTCGGCTTCGGTATCGGTTCTTCTTTTTGCCGCGCACCGCGCGGTCCGCCCGGCATCGGACCCATAAACTAACCTCCGTCAGAAAACTCCGAGATCTGTCAGCAGCACCTTTATCCCTATCAGAATCAGGATAACTCCGCCGACAAACTCCGCTTTTGATTTATATTTCGCGCCGAACACACTTCCTACCTTGACGCCGATGACCGAGATGATGAATGTGATCACTCCGATGATCAGAACAGCGGGAACGATAAACGCCTTTCCCATATCGAACGAAAACGTAACGCCGACCGCGAGCGCATCAATACTCGTTGCGACCGAGAGCATCAGCATAGCGAAAAATCCGAGCGATGCGTCCGCGTCCTCTTCCTTTTTCGAGAACGCCTCGCGTATCATGTTCGCGCCGATGAGCGCGAGCAGTCCGAACGATATCCAGTGGTCGACCGCCGCGATGCGTCCCGCGAACAGCGATCCGAGGAAGTATCCAATGAGCGGCATCAGCGCCTGAAATCCGCCGAACCAAATCCCTACGACGACATAATATTTTATTCCCGCTTTTCCCGCCGCCAGCCCTTTGCATACGGCCACGGCGAAAGCATCCATCGAAAGCCCTACGGCGACGGCGATAAGCTCAAACCAATCCATAAAATATATCCTGTGATGTCCCTTTCAAAATCAATTTATATATTACTATAAAATGGAATATAAGTCAATCGTTTTTTTATTTTTTGGTCCTGATTTTTGTTTTTCGCGCGCAACGACCGTCTTTCGGTCAACTTCCATCTTATACTTTACAAATAAATAAACATATGGTATAATACTTTTTAAGGTGGTGATAATTTGCGGCTCGACAAATTTCTTTCCGACATGGGCGTATGCTCGCGCACCGAATCGAAGCGCGCGGCGCGCGCGGGAAGCATCGCGGTAAACGGCATATCCGTGCGCGACACGTCGGTACACATCGACCCCGGTCAAGACGAAGTGACATATTTCGGAGAGCGCGTGACGTACGCGGAACACACGTACATAATGATGAATAAACCGGACGGTGTGCTTTCCGCGACGGAAGACGGCACGGGCAAAACGGTGCTCGATCTTCTCCCGGAAAAGTACGCGAAAATGGGGCTTTTTCCGTGCGGTCGCCTCGACAAAAACACGCTCGGACTGCTCATTCTCACCAACGACGGCAAGACGGCGCACGACTTGCTCTCCCCGTCAAAGCACGTCGAAAAGACGTATCTTTTCGAGTGCGAATCTCCCCTTTCCGACTCAGACTGCATGACGCTGTGCCGCGGAGTCGACATCGGCGAAAAACGGTCGACGCGCGAGGCGACGCTCGCGCTTGACAGCCGCACCCGCGGCGAGATTACCGTCGTCGAGGGCAAATTTCACCAGATCAAGCGGATGTTTTCCGCCGTCGGAAATAAAATAACATACCTTGAGCGAATTTCGTTTGGCGGCATTCCGCTCGATAAAGGTCTCGCCCGCGGCGAGTGGCGCGAGCTGACGGCGGAAGAGATATCGCTTCTCCGCCGCACGGACAAGACAACATAATTTATTCGGAGGAAAAAATGGATATACTTCAAAGACTATCGGAAGAACTGAATATCAAACAAAGTCAGGTCGAGGCGGCAGTCAAACTGCTCGACGAAGGCAACACCGTGCCGTTCATCGCCCGCTACCGCAAGGAAGTGACAGGGTCGCTCGACGATGACGCGCTCCGCGCCCTCCTCGACCGCCTGAACTACCTTCGCGCGCTTGAAAAGCGCAAGGATGAGGTCAGAAATTCCATTACCGAGCAAGGCAAAATGACGGACGAGATCGCCGAGGCGCTCGACGCGGCAAAGATACTCGCCGAAGTCGAGGACATCTACCGCCCGTATAAACAAAAGAGGAAAACGCGCGCGTCCGTCGCGCGCGAGCGCGGGCTTGAGCCGCTCGCAACTCTCATCCGCGAACAGCGCGACGAATACGAGCGCCCGATCATCGAGATCGCCGCCGATTATATCGACGAGGAAAAAGGCGTGCTCACCGCCGACGACGCGATCGGGGGCGCGAAAGACATTATCGCCGAGGACATCTCCGACGACGCGGACTTCCGCAAAGAGATACGCGCCATCACGTACGAATTCGGCTTCCTCACATCGAAAAACACAAAAGACGAGGACTCCGTATATTCGATGTACTACGATTTCAGCGAAAAGATATCGGCTGTCCCATCTCACCGCGTGCTCGCCATCAACCGCGGCGAAAACGAGGAATACCTCAAAGGCGGGATCGAAATTTCGCCGGACCTTGTGCTTAACTACCTTCTGATTCAGGTCGTGACGAACGACAAAAGCCCCGCCGCGCCTTACGTCATCAGCGCGATGACGGACAGCTACGAACGCCTCATCGCCCCGTCCATCGAGCGCGAGATACGCTCTGACCTCTTCGACGCGGCAAGCGAAGGCGCGATCAAGCTCTTCGCGCAGAACCTCAAAAATCTGCTCATGCAGGCGCCGATCAAAGGCAAGACAGTCCTCGGCCTCGACCCCGGCTACCGCACGGGGTGCAAGCTCGCCGTCGTCGATAAAACGGGCAAGGTGCTCGACACCGCCGTCATATATCCGACCAAGCCGCGCGAGGACATCGAGGGCTCGAAAAAGATCGTCTCCCGACTGATCAAAAAGTGGGGCGTCGACGTCGTTTCCATCGGCAACGGCACCGCGTCGAAGGAAAGCGAGATATTCGTCTCCGACACACTGCACGAAATGGGTGTGCAGACCAAATACATAATGACGAGCGAAGCCGGCGCGTCTGTCTACTCCGCGTCGAAGCTCGCCGCCGACGAATTTCCCGATTTCGACGTCACGCAGCGCAGCGCCGTCAGCATTGCGCGGCGCATACAGGACCCGCTCGCCGAGCTCGTCAAGATCGACCCGAAATCCATCGGCGTCGGTCAGTATCAGCACGACATGAAAGAAGCGCGGCTCGACGAAGCCCTTTCGGGAGTCGTCGAGGACTGCGTCAACGCCGTCGGAGTCGATATCAACACCGCGTCGCACTCTCTCCTTTCTCACATCGCGGGCATCAACGCGACAACGGCGAAGAATATAGTCAAATACCGCGAGGAAAACGGCGAATTTTCAAACAGAAAACAAATCCTGAAAGTGCCCAAGATCGGCGCCAAGGCGTTCGAGCAGTGCGCGGGATTTTTGCGCGTTTCCGGCTCCGACGAGATACTTGACAACACGGGCATACACCCCGAGTCGTACGACAAAGCGCGCATGATCGTCAAAAAATTCGGCTACGGCGACGACGACGTAAGACAGAGCCGTATCCGCGGTCTGCGCGACCTGATCGAAAAATACGGCATCGAAAAGCTCGCCTCCGAGATCGACGCGGGCGTGCCCACGATCATCGACATCGCCAAAGAGCTCGAAAAACCTGGACGCGACATCCGCGACGATCTGCCCATGCCCGAGCTCCGCTCCGACATTCTCGACATGGCGGATCTCAAACCGGGAATGATACTCGACGGCGTCGTACGCAACGTCATCGACTTCGGCGCGTTCGTTGACATCGGCGTCCATCAGGACGGGCTCGTGCACGTCTCCGAGATATGCGACAAATTCATCAAGCATCCCGCCGAAATGCTCTCCGTCGGCGACAAGGTGAAGGTAAAAATAAAATCCGTCGACCTCAACAAAAAGCGCATTTCGCTGACGATGAAGGGTTTCTAATTTATTAGCAAATCAAATCACGGCGCGTGTGCCATTGGAAAACATTTCGCCTTTTTGTGCATATTCTACAAATTAAAAAAACTATTTTCGGGAAAATAACATCTTCCCAATTCGCTCATTTATTGATATAATATATGTATGTATTTTCGCTGACAAATATTTTTGAGCGATATAAATTCCGCGGCGCCGACGGCGACGGCAGCGGGCACAATTTCAATTCGCCGAGAACGGAGTCTAAATTATGGCAAGCTTATCACTGAGACACATTTACAAAAAATACCCCGGCGGTGTTACAGCCGTTTCCGATTTCTGCCTTGAGATCAGAGATACCGAATTTATCATCTTCGTCGGTCCCTCCGGTTGCGGTAAATCTACCACCCTGCGTATGATCGCGGGACTTGAAGAAATCACGGAGGGCGAGCTCTTCATAGGCGATAAGCTCATGAACGACGTGGCTCCGAAGGACAGAGACATTGCGATGGTGTTCCAGAACTACGCTCTTTATCCGCACATGACGGTGTTTGACAACATGGCGTTCGGACTTAAACTCCGCAAAGTACCGAAAGAGACCATCAAGAGAAAGGTCGAGGAGGCCGCTCGCATACTCGACATCGCACACCTTCTCGACAGATATCCGAAGGCGCTTTCCGGCGGTCAGAAACAGCGTGTCGCGCTCGGACGCGCGATCGTCCGCGACCCGAAGGTATTCCTTCTTGACGAACCGCTCTCGAACCTTGACGCGAAGCTCCGCGCGGCGATGAGAACAGAGATCACAAAGCTCCACCACAAGCTCGGCGCAACGTTCGTATACGTTACGCACGACCAGGTCGAGGCCATGACGATGGCGACTCGTATCGTCGTTATGAAAGACGGTCTCATCCAGCAGGTCGACTCTCCTCAGAGTCTTTATGACAGCCCGTGCAACGCGTTCGTCGCGGGATTCATCGGCACACCGCAGATGAACTTCATCAACGGCAAGCTCGAAAAGAAAGACGACGGCGTTTATTTCACGTTCGGCGAGATTTCGCTCAAACTCCCGAAGGAAAAGGGCGAACTCCCCGAGCTTCAGGAATACATAGGCAAAGAGGTCATTGGCGGCGTTCGTCCCGAAGCGATCGTCGATACCCCGATGCAGATCGCGGCGCTCGACGGATGCTCGTTCGACGCTTACGTTGAGGTCACAGAGCTTATGGGCTCCGAGATCCTTCTCTACCTCATCGCAAACAGAGTCGTCGTTGACGAAGAGCTTGCGGCGAGAAAGAACATCGTCATAGACAAATCGGGCGAGCAAAAGCTCACGGCGCGCGTATCGCCGAGATCGCTCGCAAGAAACGGCGACACGATCACGGTCGCCATCGACACGGAGAGAATGCACATCTTTGACAAAGAAACGGAAAAGTGCATCTGCCACTAAAAAAGACATCAAAGGTGCGGCTGTGTCCGCACCTTTTGAAATCACGAGGTGAAAAATGAAAAAATACAGAATAATATCGGTAATACTTGCCGCTGCGATGATATTCGCCGTCGCGGCGATCGCGTCATCGTGCGAAAACAAAAAACAAAATCAGGGTGTAGTCGTCGATCTCACCTCCGCCGAACCGACGACGGCAACGACAAAAAAGCCCGCCATAACGACACAGGAGCCGACGACAACGTTAGCGCCGACAACGGCGACGACCGCGCCGACGGCGACGACAGCGACCGCGACTCCAACGTCCGTTACAGAGCCGACGGCAACAACGGAACCTACAACTTCGACAACACAGACCTCTACCACCTATCCGACCACGACCGAAGCGACAACGGCGGAAACTCCCGTCGTCACTCCCGGCGTTCTCGAATATGACGTAAACGACCCCGAATTCGGAACGCTTCACGTGAAGATATATTACGTAAATCCGCTTTTGCCCGCCACAGGACCGACGCTGCCGAATTGGAAAGACGTTTCAAAAATCAATCTTCGCACAGAATGCGATCTGATCGTAAAGGCGCGTATCACGGAGATGCAGGAGGTGTGCATCAATGTTGTCGGAAATGACATTTACGGAACAGTGCTCACTCTTGAAATAGAAAACACGTATCACTACACGTTATATCCCAACTCATCGAGAATAAAGGTTTTCTGCGAACTTTCAAGCCGCTATACAACCACGGACGCCGCTAACATTTACGTCGGCGGAGAATATTATTTCTTCCTTGAAAACGTCGTATCAAACCCCGACAACAGACTCGGATATGAAAACATCTGCGAGTATTTTATGACGCTTCCGCCAAGCGAAGATTATCTGATCAACGTCGGCGCGTCGATAATCAACGAAAGAATGATAGCTCTGCTTCAGATCGTCGACGGATTTACGGATATCGACCCGAGAGACAATCTCGATTCCGTGCTCCGTGTGATCTTCGGCTGATAAAATATCAAAAAACGGCTTCCGTCCGGAAGCCGTTTTTTTATGAATTGACGCTTC
>JAFXWT010000351.1 GCA_017542695.1 Clostridia bacterium | reverse complement strand
TCGAGCGCGCGCTCGAAAAGGATGTTTGCGGCAGAGCCGCGAGTGAGCGCCGCGAGATCAGATTCTTCATTTCGCGCCGCGATTACTGCTCAAAGATAACGTCGCTTCTTGAAAGCGGCGCAATGCCGATGAGAGTGACTCACAACGACACGAAGCTGAACAACATCCTTTTTTCCAAGGAAACGGGAGAAGCGATCTCGATAATCGACCTCGACACCGTTATGCCCGGCAGTATTTGCTACGACTTCGGCGACAGCATCCGTTTCGGATGCAACACCGCCGCCGAGGATGAGCCGGACACCTCGCGCGTCGGATTTTCGACAGAGTTGTTCGAGGCATACGTGAAGGGGTATATCGGCGGATTTGGCAAGATCACAAAGATCGAGCGCGACAATCTGCTTTGGGGTGCTATACTGATGACGTACGAGTGCGGTATGCGCTTCCTTACGGACTATCTTGAGGGCGACACGTATTTCCACACGAGCCGCGACGGGCAGAACCTCGACAGAGCTCACACGCAGATGAGAATGGTCGAGCTGATGGAAGAAAATTTTGAAAAGCTTACGGATATCGTGAAAAAGGCGTGAAAATGAAGTTTATTATTTGTAAAAATTACGATGAAATGTCGGCGAGAGCCGCTGAAATATTTATTAAGGAAATAACGGAAAAGCCGGACTGCGTGCTCGGGCTTGCGACGGGCTCGACGCCTATCGGGATGTACGAAAAGCTCGCTGCGGCAAATCTCGATTTTTCGCGTGTGACTACGGTCAATCTCGACGAATATTATCCGATCTTGCCCGAAAACGAGAACAGCTACCGATATTTCATGAACAAAAACCTGTTCGACAAAGTCAATATCGACAAGAATAACACGCACGTCCCGAGCGGAACGGCAAAGGACGCCGAAGAAGAGTGCCGTAACTACGACAAGATTATAGAGAAGCTCGGCGGGATTGATCTGCAGGTGCTCGGCATCGGTCAGAACGGGCACATCGGATTCAACGAGCCGTCGGACGTGCTCGTCGCGGGAACGCATGTGACGGAGCTCAGCGAGAGCACGATCGAAGCAAATTCGCGCTTTTTCGTGAGCGAGAGCGACGTTCCGCGCCAAGCTCTGACGATGGGTATGGCGTCGATTTTCTCGGCTAGAAAGATCGTTCTTCTTGCGTCGGGGAAAAACAAGCACGCGGCGATAAGCGCGCTTTTGAACAACGATATTACGACGCGGATACCCGCGACGTTGCTGAAAATGCACCCCGATGTGACGGTGATCTGCGACGGGGAAGCGTACTACGGATAAAAAATGACCGCAAAAGCTTTGCTTTTGCGGTGTTTTGTTGTTGACAAAACTGGTTTATTGTGATAGAATATCACGCGGTGAGTTCGGAACCATCCTCACCGAGCCGAAAGGCGAAAAAACAAAACTAAGGAGAACAATTAAGTAATGAAAAACAAGAAGCTGTTGTTCATCACTCATGCGGCTGTGATAGCCGCTCTTTATGTGGTGCTTACCATCGCAAGCGGACCTCTTGCGTCTTATTCACCGCAGGTGCGCTTTTCGGAAGCGCTTTGCATAATCGCGGCGTTTACGCCGGCGGCGATACCGGGTCTTTTTATCGGGTGCGCTCTTGCAAATCTTATTACCCAGGCAAGTGTTTTTGATATCGTTTTCGGCTCGCTTGCGACTCTTATCGGCGCTGTCGGAACGTATCTGCTCCGCAATGTCGCGTTGAGGATCAAATGGGCGGGATTTGTTGCGTCAATACCGCCGATCGCAGCGAATACGATCATTATTCCTTTTGTATTGGTGTATGCCTTTAAGCTCGAAGGAACGCTTATTTATCATGCGGCGTGGGTCGCGCTCGGCGAAATCATATCGTGCGGAGCTATCGGAACGGGACTGTTTTATCTCCTCAAAAGATACGGCGACAATCTGGGATTCAAAACGAAAGCCGATTTTGGAAATAAGGCGAACGCAACTGCAGGTAAATCGGAAACGGTTGGATAACATATTTAATTATTCAAATATTTCAATATCAATGGTTAAGCAAAAAGCCTTCCGCGAGGAAGGCTTTTTCGGTTTATTTTTTTGCTTTCTTTGCCGCTTTCTTTTCGGCTTTTAATTGTTCTTTTGTCGGGAAACGGGACGACAGCGTCGGGAACTCGTAATCGACGTCTACCGTTTCGGGCGGCGTTTCAAGAAGCGTCGGATCGAGGAGGAGCTTTTTCATCTCCGCGAACGCCTGGGCAAAGTAGTGTCCCGACGCGATGCGCTCGTCCATGACGAGCCCGAACGGGATCTCCTTTTCGAGAGTGATCTCGCCTTTGACTGTTTTCGGAGTTTCGATCGTGTTGCCCATCGCCATTATCATGTTGCACGTGCCGAAATTGTAGATATGGTGATAGATGTGGTTCGTTTTGATCGACGCGAGGTTGGTGAATACCATCGACTCGTGGAACGGGCTGGCGTCGATGACCGATTTAGGCAAAAGACCGTGCTTATCCATCCATTTCAGCGTGCCGACGAGGAATCGTGTCAAAGGAGGCATACTGACGAGCTTGCCCATGAGCTTATCAAGACTTGTGTCGGAATCCGCCGCCGAGTTTTCCTCGACGTATTTTTCTATTTTTTCATTCACGTCGAATATCGTGTCGTAGAGGTCGTATTTGATCTTGCCCATCGAGCCGTCGCGCTCGCCGGGGCGAAGGACAACCATCGCAACGGACAGATCGTTATGCGCGTATATCCTGTTGCGGACGACGAATCTGTTGAGGCATCTGAACTGTGATACGGTCCTGACGTATGCCGCCATGACGACAGCCATGTGGCTGATCTTGATCCCTTCTTTTCGCTTTTGGAGGACATAATTATGTATCGCGTCGTAATTTGCCGTGATCTCGATCATATTCATTGAGTCCGATCTGTCCGTCAGTATATACGGCAGGAGCAGATACATTGGTCCGACTTTTGTTATGAGTTTACCGTCTTTACGCATTGAAATACCTTTCTGAAATTATTGGATGTTAAATTTATTGAGATTGACACCGCTCTTTTTTTCGAACTGCGGCTCGGACGTGAGGTTGATGCCGAGGCGCTTGAACAGTTTTTCGTCCGTTTGCGACGGAATGACCGAGAAGTGCGCGTCGAGCCCGCGGAGCTCGTCGAGCTTTGCGAGCGCTTTTGCCGCGTCTTCATTTGTCGCAGAGCTGATGCTGAGCGCGAGGAGCACCTCGTCGGAGTGGAGGCGCGGGTTCCTGTGGCGCAGATACTTTGTTTTCAGCGCGCAGATCGGTTCGAGCGCCGATGGGCTGATGATGTCCGTTTCCTGATCAATGCCCGCGAGGCGTTTGAGCGCGTTCAGCGTGAGCGCGGCGGCGGCGCCGAGCAGTGACGACGTCTTGCCGGTTACCATTTCGCCATTTTCGAGCATCATCGCGGCGGCGGGACCACCCGTTTCCTCTGCGCGCTTCAGCGACGCTTCCACGGCGGGCATGAGCGCGGGAGTCGCGCCGGATTTATTCATCAGAAGTTTGAGTTTTGTGACTTCGTCTTCGTTGAGTCCGCGGCGTTTGAATTCCGCCTGCGCCTTGTAATAGCGGCGAAGGATCTCTTTTTTCGCCGCGTCGCTGACCGCATTGTCGTCATAGATGCAGAAGCCCGCCATGTTGACGCCCATGTCTGTCGGCGATTTGTAAAGGGATTCGCCCTGAATCTTCGTCAGCATTTCGCGCAGGACGGGGAATATTTCGACGTCGCGGTTGTAGTTTACGGTGATCTCGCCATACGCTTCAAGGTGGAACGGATCTATCATATTCACGTCGTCAAGGTCGGCGGTCGCCGCCTCGTACGCGAGGTTAACGGGGTGACCGAGGGGGAGATTCCAGATCGGGAATGTCTCGAATTTCGCGTATCCCGCCTTGATCCCGCGGTGATATTCGTGGTAGAGCTGTGAGAGGCACGTCGCCATTTTTCCACTGCCGGGACCCGGAGCCGTTACGACGACGAGCGGGCGCTCGGTCTCTATGTAATCGTTCTTTCCGTAGCCGTCCTCCGATACGATCTTTTCGACGTCGGACGGGTAGCCCGCGATCGGATAATGAAGAAAGCTGCGGATGCCTATCGACGAGAGGCGGTTGCGGAACGCGTCCGCCGCGGTTTGATTTGCGTATTTTGTGATGACGACGCTGCCGACGTAAAAGCCCAGCCCGCGGAACACGTCGATGAGGCGGATAACGTCCTCGTCGTACGTGATGTCAAGATCGCTGCGGACCTTGCTCTTTTCGATATCGTCGGCGCTGATGGCGATGATGATCTCCGCGTCGGCGCTCAGATTTTTGAGCATACGGAGCTTTGAGTCCGGCTCAAAACCGGGGAGCACGCGCGACGCGTGAAAATCGTCGTAAAGCTTACCTCCGAATTCAAGATACAACTTGCCTCCGAAATGATTGATCCTCTCCCTGATCTTTTCGGATTGGAGGGAGATGTATTTTTCGTTATCGAATCCCTTGCGCATTTTGTTACCTCTGTCGAAAAATAATACTTATTAAGTATACCACTTTTTTCGACATTGTTCAAGGGCGAAAACAAAAAAATGAAAAATATTTTTGGTTTTTATATATAATACTATATTGACAAAAGCGAGCGAATATGATAAACTATGTTAAAGTGTTCCGTTTGGTACATTTTTGGAGGATTATGAACGATCTGTCGAAAGAAAAAACTATACGGAAAAGCGCGATCTTTTCGCCGTGCTCAAACGCAACGGCGCGTCTCTTATGCGGATGCGGAACGGTTGAATACGGCGCGGGGGAGAGCGTGTCGAAGGAGAAACTCGGGATGCTCGGAATCGTGCTCTCGGGCGGCTTTACGATAAGCAGTGCGGAAGGCGGACGTGTGCTGATGAACAGCGCCCATGCGGGCGACGTTTTCGGCGCGGCGACCGTTTTTCTCGGCGGGAACGATATTTCCGGAATTGTCGCAAACAAGAAGAGCGAGGTGCTTTTTGTACCGCGCGAAACGCTCGAAGAGATATTTGCGTCGGATAGCGCCGTTTCGGCGGCATACGCTCGGTTTTTGTCGGAAAAAATACGGTTTTTGAATAAGAAGATCATCGCGCTGTCGTCACCGCGCGCGGACGTGGCGCTGGCGGGATTCATCATTGACGGGTGCGGCGGAAACAGCGAAATGAAGCTTAATTGCGCCGCATGCGCGAAAAAACTCGGCATCGGTCGCACGACGCTTTACCGCGCCGTCGGAACGCTTGAAAGTGACGGCATCATTTCTTACGTTGATGGAAAAATTATTATCAAAGACGCGGAAAAACTCGCGTCGAGGAGGAAAAATATATGAAAAGAATCATTTCATTTGTAATTATTGTTGCGATCGCCCTGACGGTGCTCGCTTCGTGCGCGCAAAGCGCGCCGTCGGAAACGACGGCGTCGACAGCGGCGACGACCGCCGCAGAGGAGCAGACGAAACCTGATTTTTCGGGAGTCAAGGCGCGCACGTTCGCGCTCAAAGGTCCGACGGGAATGGGCATTGCGAAGCTGATGAACGACGCGGAAAACGGCAAAGCCGCGCTCGACTACGAGTTTACGATAGTGGCTTCTCCGACAGAGATCACGCCCGAAATTCTCGCGGGAAGATTCGAGATAGCCGCCGTTCCGGTGAATCTCGCGGCGACGCTTTATAACAAGGGAGCGGACATTTCGGTTGTTGCGGTGAACACGCTCGGCGTGCTTTATACGATCGAAAAAGGAAACACGGTAAATTCAATTTACGATCTGAAAGGCAAGACGATATACGCCACGGGCAAGGGCTCGACGCCGGAGTATATCATTGATTATTTGCTTGAAAATGCAGGCATTGCGGGAGAGGTAAATATTATTTACCTCTCCGACGGTGCGGAAGTTGCGGCAAACATCATTGCCCAAAAGGACGGCGTAACGATAGGAATTCTGCCTGAGCCGGCGGTCACGTCCGCGCTCGTTCAGGACAAGAGCGGAGAGGTGCGCGTGGCGCTCGATATGTCGGCGGAATGGGACAAAATCAGCGACACGCCGATCATCCAGGGTGTGATCGTGATGTCGAACACCTTTTTGAAAGATCACGCAGACGCGGCGTGGAAGTTCGTCGAGGAATACAAAGCTTCGACGGACTTTGCAAACAACAATATCGAAGAAGCATCTGTTTTGATTGAAAAATACGGCATCGTGCCGAAGGCGGCGATCGCAAAACGCGCTCTCCCGAACTGCAATATCGTTTGCTATACGGGCGAAGAATGCAAGAATATGATGAAGGCGATGCTCGAAGTTCTGTTTGAAGCTAATCCCGCGTCGATCGGCGGAAAACTGCCGGACGAAAACTTCTACGATTATCCGTATACGCTTCCTCTTTATGCAGACTCTCCGATCGGAAATGAATAAAACGCCGAAAAAGATTTTGAAGATCGCCGCGTGCTTTGCATTCTGGCTCGGCGTGTGGTGCGTTTTGTCGCTGATCGTCAACAAAAGCGTTATCTTGCCATCGCCTTTGGCGACTGTAAAGCGCCTTTTTGAACTTCTCGGCACGGGTGAGTTTTACCTCTCGTGCCTGTCGTCGCTCGGGCGCGTTTTCGCGGGGCTTCTGATCGGAGTTGCGGCGGGGATATTGCTTGCGATTTTATCGAACTTCGGGACGGAGTTCATCATTTCGCCCGCCGTGTCGGTGATCAAGGCGACGCCCGTTGCGTCTGTCATCATAGTGATGCTTTTCTTTCTCAAACGCGACGTTGTGCCGATCGCGGCGACGGCGCTGATGGTGACGCCGATCATTTACTCAAACGTGTTAAAAGGCGCGCGCTCGGCTGACAAAAGCGCCGCCGAGGTGGCGACGGTGTACGGTTTTTCCCGCAGGAAGCGGCTGAAATACGTGACGCTGCCTGCCATCGTTCCGTTCTTCTCGGCGGGCGTTCAGAGCGCCGTCGGGCTCGCGTGGAAGGCGGGAGTCGCCGCCGAGGTGCTCTGCACGCCGAAAACGTCGATCGGCTCGGCGCTCTGGGACTCGAAAACATACCTTTTGAGCGAGGATCTTTTTGCGTGGACACTGACTGTGATACTGTTCAGCATCGTTATCGAAAAGCTGCTCGTGCTCGGAATATCAAAAGCGACGGGAGGGCGGAGAAATGATTGAAGTCAAAGACGTTTCAAAGTCATTCGGCGATAAGAACGTGCTTTGCGGCGCGTCGCTTGCGATCGACGGGGATATCGTCGCCTTGATGGGCGAATCGGGGAGCGGAAAAACGACGCTCATTCGCGTTATCGCGTCGCTTGAAAAAGCTGACGCGGGAGACGTGAATGTGACGGGTAAAACAGCCGTTGCGTTCGCCGAGCCGCGCCTGTTTGAAAGCGTCCGCGTTCTTGAAAACGTGACGTGCGTCATGCCGAAAGAAAACGGCAAGGAGGATAACGAAAAACGCGCGCGGGAGCTGTTGGATCTGCTTCTTCTCGGCGGCGCGGAAAAGCTGTATCCGCGCGAGCTTTCGTCGGGTATGGCGGCGCGTGTGTCGCTGGCGCGGGCGCTCGCATACGATGCGGAAAACATCCTGCTCGACGAGCCGCTCCGCGCGCTCGACGATGAGACGAAAAAGGCGGTCGTCGCACTTTTGAAAAAAGAGCTTGTGGGGAAGAGCGTCGTAATGATTACTCACGACGGAAGCGACGCCGACGCGCTGGGCGCGCGGAAATATCTGCTTTCCGACGGAAAAATAAGTGAAATATGATCAAATTTCCATCAAATCCTCGATGAAAATCGGGGATTTTTTTGTTATATTGTTTTTTTCTCTTGCGAAAATAATATTTTTATGTATAATAGTAATTTAGACTAATATGTTTTTCGCGCAATTTCATTACCAACAATTCAAATCAGTCGGAGGATGTGTTATGTACAGAAAAAAAGAATGTATCGCAATGCTTCTTGCGGGCGGGCAGGGCAGTCGTCTTTACGCGCTCACGGAAAAGAACGCAAAGCCCGCCGTGCCGTTCGGAGGAAAGTACCGTATCATTGATTTTCCGATGTCGAATTGCGTCAACTCGGGCATCGACACCGTAGGTGTGCTGACGCAGTATCAGCCGCTCGTACTCAACGAGTACATCGGAAACGGACAGCCGTGGGATCTCGACCGCGTGAACGGCGGCGTTATGGTCCTGCCTCCTTATCAGGGGAAGAGCTCGTCCGACTGGTATCGCGGTACGGCGAACGCCATTTATCAGAACATGGCGTTCATCAAGCGGTACAATCCGGATTACGTACTCATTCTTTCCGGCGATCATATTTATAAAATGGATTACAGCAAGATGCTCGAGGTGCACAAGCGGAACGAGGCGGACTGCACGATAGCCGTTCTCGAGGTGCCGATGGAGGAAGCGCACCGCTTCGGAATTCTTATCACCGACGAAACGGGCAGGATAACGGAGTTTGAGGAAAAGCCGAAAAATCCGAAGAGCAACAAGGCGTCGATGGGCATTTACATTTTCAGCCGCGAGGCGCTCGAAGTGTATCTGCGCCGCGACGAGCTTGACAGAAATTCATCAAACGACTTCGGAAAGAACGTCATCCCCGCGATGCTTTCTGACGGAAAGCGCATGTTCTCTTACGTATTCGACGGATATTGGAAGGACGTGGGGACGATAAATAGTCTTTGGGAAGCGAACATGGACCTTCTCGGCAAGGAACCTAAATTCGATATATTCGACAAGAAATGGCGCATATTCTATCGCCACAACGCCGAGCCGCCTCAGTTCATCCGCGCGGGGGCGACGATCAAAAATTCACTAATCACGGAAGGATGCGACATCGCGGGAACGGTCGAAAACTCCGTGATATCGAGCAGTGTAACGATCGAGGAGGGCGCGGTCGTGCGCGACAGCGTTATCCTCGGAAACGTGACGATAAAGCGCGGCGCAACGGTCGATTACGCGATAATCGACGGCGACAGCGTCATCGGAAAAGGCGCGACTGTCGGCGCGCCGCTCGGCTCGGGAGCAGACATAACCGTCGTCGGCGGCGACATTGAGATAAAAGACAAAAAGACGGTCAAAAGCGGATCAATGGTCGATCACACGAACGTCGGCGAAATATAATAGGGGGTGAGCAAAATGTCAGCAGCAGGTATAATCTTTTCAAACATTCACGATGAAAACATATCGGAACTCACCCGCATTCGCACGATAGCGTCCGTCCCGTTCGGATGCCGCTACCGTCTTATCGACTTCGCCCTTTCCAACATGGTGAACTCGAACATCAGCAACATAAACGTCATAACGAATACGAACTACAATTCCTTGTTCGACCATCTCGGCTCGGGCAAGGACTGGGACCTTTCGCGCCGTTCGGGCGGACTTAAAATATTCCCGCCGAATATGCTTGCGCAGCGCGGATATTCCGCTTACAACACGCGCCTCGGCACGCTCCGCACGCTGATCGGCGTTATCGAGAGCATGAAGGACGATTACGTCGTCATGTCCGACTGCGACGTGATATGCAACATTGACTTCCGCGACGTCATTGCCGAGCACGTGAAAAGCAACGCCGACATGACGCTCGTCGTCAAGAACATGAAAGTCGACAGGGAAACCGCGAAGGTCAACAGCTTCGTAAAAGCCGACGAGGGCGGCAGGATCACCGACGTTATCGTGCGCCCGAACGATTTTAAGGGAACGGGCGACATGATATTGAATATGGTGGTTATTGACAGGAAATATCTTTACGACATTCTGTGCGACGCGCAGCTGCGAAACTACACGAGCTTTACAGTCGACATAATCGCACGCAACGTCAAAAAGAAAAATTACATGATATACAGGTGCGACGGGCATTTCGCGTGCATTTCGTCGCTTGAGCATTACTTCGCCGAGAACATGGCGCTCATCAAGGAAAAGAACGTTTATGACGAGCTGTTCGGCGTGCGCGAGCGCCCGATATACACGAAAGTCCGCAATTCCGCGCCGACGTATTACGGCGAAAATTCGCTCGTCAAAGATTCGCTCGTCGCCGACGGGTGCGTGATCGAGGGCGAGATCGAAAACTGCATCCTCTTCCGCGGCGTCAAGATAGGACGCGGTGCGAAGGTGAAGAATTCGATACTTTTCCAGGACGTTTACACGGGCGAGGGCGTTTCGCTAAACTACGTCATAGCGGACAAGAACGTCGTCATTCGCGACAGCAAAACGCTTGCAGGATGCGAGAAGCTGCCGTTCTACATCGAAAAGGGAAAAATGATATGAAAAGCATACTTTTTGCGGGCGGCGAGGTGTTGCCGTTCGCCGCTACCGGGGGACTCGGCGACGTGCTCGGCTCGCTCCCCGAGGCGATAAAAAAAGCAAACCCCGATATTGATGTGCGCGTCGTTATGCCCGGATATTCGTGCATCGACGAAAAATGGCGCAGTCAGATGAAGTTCGTCCGTTCGATGACGGTGGAGCTGTCGTGGAGGCGCGAGGGGTGCGGACTGTACTCGCTTGAAAAGGGTGGGGTGACGTACTACTTCATCGTCAGCGATCATTATTTTGCCCGCCCAAAGCTATATGGCGAGTTTGACGACGGGGAGAGGTTCGCGTTCTTTTCGTACGCAGTGCTCGATCTGATGAGCGCCGTCGATTTCTTTCCCGACATCCTCCACGCGAACGACTGGCAGACGGCGATCGCCGTCATCGCGCTGAAAGGAAAATACTCCGCAAGCGAAAAATACAGGCGCGTCAAAGCGGTTTACACGATACACAACATCGACTACCAAGGGATATACGATATGGCGATATTCGGCGACGTTTTCGGCTTCGGTGAGAACGTGAAAAACGCCGTTGAGTTCGATTGGTCGATCAATCTGACAAAGGGCGCGGTCATCTGCGCTGACCGCGTTACGACGGTCAGCCCGAAATATGCCGAGGAGATACAGTACGAGCCGACGGCGCGCGGACTTTCCGATATTCTGCGCGGGCAGTCTTATAAGATAAGCGGCATCATCAACGGCATCGACGTCGATTTGAACGATCCGAAAAAAGACAATGAGATACCGTTTAAGTTCAGTATGTCGAATCTTGCCGGAAAGGCGCAGGACAAGGCGGAGCTTCAAAAGAGATTTTCGCTTGCCGTGCGCCCCGAGGTTCCCGTTATCGCAATGATCTCGCGGCTCGCCGAACACAAAGGGTTCGATCTGATGATGTGCGTCGGGCGCGAGATAATGCAGAACGACGTGCAGTTCGTTCTGCTCGGAACGGGCGAGAAGAAATACGAGGATTATTTCCGCGCGCTCGCGTGGGATTTCCCGGGGCGCGTCGGCGTTTCGATCTCATACGACAGAGCGCTCTCAAAGCTCATTTACGCCGGCGCGGATATGTTCCTCATGCCGTCGAAGAGCGAGGCGTGCGGACTGGCGCAAATGATAGCGTCGCGCTACGGCACGGTGCCGATAGTGCACGAGGTCGGCGGGCTTTACGACACGATAAAACCTTACATGGGCAAGAGCGGCAACGGCTTTACTTTCGCCGCGTACAACGCGCACGATATGCTTTACGTCATAAGAGAAGCGGAGTCTGTATATCGCCGTCCCGAAGAATGGGCAAAACTTCAGAAACGCATAATGAAGATCGATTTTTCATGGGACGTTTCGGCGGAAAAATATTTAACGCTTTACAGTGATCTGCTCGCGTGACGCGGCGGTCATTCAAATAACATTTGAAAAGGAATTATTTTATGTCAAACGAACAAAAAACAGCCGAAATAAAGGCGGCTCTCGAAGCGAAACTTTCACGTAGTTTCGGAGCAAGAGCAGAAGACGCAACAAAGGAGCAGGTATATCGCGCGGTGCTTCTCACCGTGCGCGATATACTCACCAAAAAGCGCGGTGAATTCACGCACGCTTTCAAAGGAAAACAGGAAAAGAGAGTTTATTATCTCTGCCTCGAATTTCTCATCGGGCGCTCGCTCAAGAACAATCTGCGCAATCTCGGCATTGCCGACGAATACGAAAAAGTCCTTGCTGACATGGGATACGATATCGAGGACATATATAAAATGGAGCCCGATCCGGGTCTCGGAAACGGCGGTCTCGGTCGCCTTGCCGCTTGCTTTATGGATTCGCTGACGACGCTCGACTATCCCGCGACGGGATTTTCGCTTTGCTACGAATACGGGCTGTTCAAGCAGAAGATAATCGACGGCGATCAGGTCGAGCTTCCCGACGTGTGGATGCCGCGCAGCGAGGACTGGCTCGTGCCGCGCACGGACAGGACTTTCCCCGTGAGATTCGGAGGGAAACTCGAAGAAAAATGGGTCAACGGCCATCTCGACGTTACGCATACCGATTACGACGAGGTGCAGGCGGTCGCTTACGATATGATGATATCCGGCTCGGACAGCTTTGCCGTCAACAACCTCCGCCTGTGGAAAGCGCAGGACGTCAAAAACTTCAACATGAAGCTGTTTACGCAGGGGCAGTACATGCAGGCGGTCAAAGAGAACACGGAAGCGGAAACGCTGACTAAAGTCCTCTATCCGTCGGACGATCACACGGAGGGGAAGCTGCTTCGTCTGTCACAGCAGTACTTCCTCGTTTCCGCGTCGCTTCAGAACATAATCGCAAATCACCTCGCGTCGTTCGGCACGCTGTCGAACTTCTCCGACAAGGTGGCGATACATATCAACGACACGCACCCCGCGCTTGTTATTCCCGAAATGATGCGTATTTTCATCGACACGTATTCGTTCTCGTGGGAGACGGCGTGGAGTATGGTGCAGCGCACCGTTTCGTATACGAACCACACGGTGCTTCCCGAAGCGCTTGAAAAGTGGAACGAGGATTTGTTCCGCCTGCGCCTGCCGCGCGTTTATCAGATAGTGTGCGAGATCAACCGACGCTTCTGCGCGGACCTTTGGAACATGTATCCGGGCGACTGGAACAGGATATCCGAGATGGCGATCATCGCGCACGGGCAGGTGAGAATGGCTAACCTTTCCGTCGTCGGCTCGTACGCCGTCAACGGCGTGTCGAAGCTCCACACGGAGATACTTAAAAAGTCGGTGTTCCACGACTTTTATCAGGCTATGCCGGAGAAATTCATCAACGTCACCAACGGCATCGCGCACCGGCGCTGGCTCTGCTACTCGAACCCGCGCCTCGCGGCGCTCCTCGACGAGACGATCGGCACGGACTACCGCAAGAATCCCGAGGCGATAGCAGAGTTCGGCAAGTACGTCGACGATCATTCGGTCATCGACAGAGTGCGCAATATCAAGCACCGCAACAAAGAAAGATTTGCCGCGTGGTATACGGAAAAAACGGGCGACGTGATCGACACGCATTCTCTGTTCGACGTTCAGGTCAAGCGTATCCATGAATACAAGCGCCAGCTTCTGAACGTACTCAAGATCGTCGCTCTCTACAATGACATCAAGGCCAATCCGAACGGCGAATACCGCCCGATGACGTTCATTTTCGGCGGCAAGGCGGCGCCGGGATATTACATGGCGAAGTCGATAATCAAGCTCATCTTTAAGCTCGGAAAGGAGCTTGAGAACGATCCCGACGTGAGGGGGCGACTCCGCGTAGTTTACGTTGAGGACTACAACGTTTCGACGGCGGAGATACTCATGCCCGCGACAGAT
>JAFXWT010000350.1 GCA_017542695.1 Clostridia bacterium | reverse complement strand
GCTTTCGTTTTTTCGAGCGCCTTTTCCTCTCTCCATTTTTCGATGTTCGCGTGGTGGCCGCTTATCAGCACGTCGGGGACTGTTTTGCCGTGAAATTCGTACGGTCTGGTGTACTGCGGATATTCGAGAATGCCCGCCGAAAAGCTCTCTTTTTCAAAGCATTCGCTGTCGGAGAGAACGCCCGGGCAAAGCCGCCCGACAGCGTCGACGAATATGCACGCGGGGATCTCGCCGCCCGTCAGCACGTAGTCGCCGATAGATATTTCTTCGTCGACGATCTCGTCGATTATGCGCTGGTCGACGCCCTCGTAATGACCGCACAATATCACGATGTTGTCGTAGTTTTCGGCAAGGCGGCGCGCTGTCTGCTGGTTCAGTATCGCACCCTGCGGCGACATATAAACGACGCGTCGCCGCTCGCATTTGTTGATTTCGGGCGACGTTATCGCCGCGTAGCAGTCGTATATCGGCACGGGACTCATCAGCATTCCCATCCCGCCGCCGTAGGGCGTGTCGTCGACGCGGCGGTGCTTGTCAGTCGAGTAGTCGCGGATGTTGTGCGCGTATATTTCAAGCGCGCCCGATCTCTGCGCTCTTCCGATTATGCTTTCGCCGAGCACCGTTGTTACAAGCTCGGGGAATAGCGTCATTATGTCAAATCTCATCGCTTGCCTCGTCGAAAAATCCCTCGATCACCGAAACGAAAACGCCTTGCTCTTCGTCGACGCGTTTGATGAACGCGGGCACGTTCGGAATCCTGACAACTCCGCCCGACGGCGTTCTGACGCAGTATATCTCCTGCACGGCGGGCATCTCGACGTCATCGAGCGTCCCGTACGTTTTTCCGCTCTCTTCGTCGATGACAGGCAGGCCGATGATGTCGGCGATGAAATGCGCGCCGTCTTTTTTCGGGATGTCTTCGCGGCGGGCAAGCGCGAGCTTGCCTTTGATTTTCAGCGCCTGATCGAGATCGTTCACCCCGTCGAGCTTTGCCAGCACGAAATCGCCTGGTATGACGCGGGCGCGTGTGATCTTATATTCATTTCCGTCGATGAAGAGGGCGGGGAGCTTTTTCAGAATATCCGCGCCGTCGGTGCGGTTTTCAAGTTTTACCTCGCCCGCGACGCCGTGGGTGTTGACGACCTTCGCAACCTCGAGAAACCGTTTCTTTTCCAAGTGATTTTTCCTTTCGTTATGTGATCTCCGATTCAAAACAAAATGCCTCGGAAAGCTGTGCTTTTCGAGGCATAGATGCAACATTAGCTCTTGAATTTACGCTTTCTTGCTGCTTCTGATTTCTTTTTGCGTTTTACACTCGGTTTTTCGTAGTGCTCTCTCTTTTTGACCTCGGCAATAACGCCCGAGCGCGCGCACTGTCTTTTGAATCTACGAAGCGCACTGTCAAGAGACTCGTTTTCTTTTACTCTAACTTCAGCCATTCCAATCCCCTCCCTCCGCCTTAAGAAAAGTGCAAAGAGATCATAAAAATATCTCGGTCAATATTATACACATCATTTGCGCCGATGTCAAGATTATTTTCAAAAAAAATTAAGATATTTGAAAAAGCCATCCGTTTTGTCAAAAAACGGCACCGCGCATACATTGTAATAAATCAAAAACCACAGAGGAGAAATTATGACTGAAAACCGATTTTTTGCGGCATCGGTGGGCGGCGCGGGATTTACGAGCCGATTCGATACGATATTCGCGCCCGACAAATTCGACACGATATACATCATCAAAGGCGGGCCGGGAACGGGCAAGTCGACGTTTATGAAAAAGCTCGGAGAGGAGGCGGAGCGGCGCGGACTTACGCCGGAATACTATTTCTGTTCGAGCGACGTCGGTTCTCTCGACGGCGTTATCATACCGGAGAAGCGCGCCGCGGTGATTGACGGCACGGCGCCGCACGTCACCGACCCGAAATACGTCGGCGCGTGCGGGAGGATACTCGATTTCACATCTGCGTTCGACATTCCGCGCCTGAAAGAAAAGCGCGGTGAGATCGAGCGACTCGGCGCGATATCGGGGGAGATGTTCTCCCGCGCATACGCCGATCTTCGCGCCGCGCGTGAGCTTATGTGCGACGGGATGCGCGTCTGCCGCGCGTCGTTTTTACATGAAAAAGCGGCGGCGTTCGCCCGCCGTACGCTTGGCGGCATGACGCGCGGCGAAATGACGGAGGTCGGGCTGACGACGGTCTGCGCGCGCGGCGTATACAGACTTGACACGTTTTTATCAAAGGCCGCGCGCGTTTATCTCGTCGATCCGGCAGGCGGCGCGGGATATCTGTTTATGAATGAGATCGAGATGCTCGCGCGTCGGAACGGACTGTCCGCCGTCGTGTCGCGTGACCCCGTCTGCATGGGATATGCTGAAAGCGTGTTTTTCGACAAGGACGGCGTTTTGTTCACGATAAGACGTGACGGCGACGGCGAGCCCGACGGCGAAAAAGTCAAGGCGCTCAACATCCGCCGATTTGTCTCCGCGGACGCCGAGAGGGCGGAGCGGCAGTATATGCGGCTTGTGAAAAAGCTCTACGACGCCTCGGTTTCCGCAGCTGTCGGAGCGCTCGGAAAAGCGGCGGAGGCGCACTTCGCGCTCGAAAAAATATACGTCGCAAACACCGATTTTTCCATTATCGACGGCATATATGAAAAGGTGAAATGCGAGATATTTGAAAACTAAATGTAAAAATTTCATTTTTGGATTGAAAGTTTTGACGCGATGTGATATAATATAAAACACTGAAATATCGAATATGACATCAAATCACCGAAAAGGAAACGGAAATGAAAAACAAAGGCAAATCGATCAGCAAGGGAAAGAAAGTCGCGTTCATCTGCGGCGCGCTCGCCGCGCTGTTTATCGTGACGGCGATCATCTGGATAGCCCGCCCGAAGAGCTACGGCGTTTATTCGTCTCTCGGATTCAAAATGAACGCGGACTATATCCTCACTCTCACCGTCGACGACGGGAGCACGGAAAAGCAATATGCGGTGCCGTTCTCGGAGTATCGCGCGATATTCCTGTTCTATAAAGAGAGGGTGTCAGACTATATCGTTTATGAAGATGAAACGCGCTCTTTCTCGACTGACGCTCAAAAGACAAAGGCCATAAAGGAAGCGACGGAGGACGCGCTTGTGTCTTACTACTCGCTGATGGCGGTCGCCGACCGCTTCGGCATCGGGATCACCGACGCCGACCGCGCTCAGTATAAAAAGGAATACGACAATCAGATCGCAAAATACGCCGATACGATCACAGACGACGTGAAATACAAGGGCACGAAAGAAGAATACGCCAAAAAGCTTTACGAAGATTCGCTCGGCAAGATGAAGATGACGGTCGACTACTTCGAGTTCTCATATTACAAATCGCTTCTTACAAGGCGCATTAAGGCGTATATCGGGCGAGGGATAGAGGACACGGCTAACGAAAGCTATTTCGGCTACAAGCAGGTTTACATCACATACGTCAAGGGCGACAGCGCGAGCGAACGCGCCGCGTCCGAAAAGATAGAAACGGCGCTCAGCCGCTACGAAGCGGGCGAGAGCATCGACGCTCTGATGGCGGAATACAACGAGAACGGCTCGACCGATGAGATATATTTCGACTCGTATTCGAAGATCGTCGGCTCGAAGACGAACAGCGCTCTCGGCTCGACAGTCACCGAAATGGTGCGCTCGCTCGACTACGGCGAGCACAGCGGCGTTATGAGCGGCGAGGAAAGCGACACGCTCGGATATTATATGTTCATCGAGCGCGTGAAGCTGACCGAGGAATTCGTCTGCGGCGAATCGCCGACTGCCAGCATTATATACAATTATCCGTACTACGGCGCGTCTTCGTATTCGTCGGCTTACTCTGAATATCTTATGTATATGGACGCTTATGAGCAGAATATGAGCGTCGTTCCCGTCAGCGACAGGGTTTACAAAAGAATAGCTGTCAACACGCTTTATTAAATAAAAAACGATTATCCTCCGTCTTTGCGGAGGATATTTCAAGGGAGAAGAAAATGAAAGTATCGCTTATTATTCCCATGTATAACGAGCAGTCGATAATCGACGGCGCGATCGACACTTTTTACGGTTTTCTGAAAGAGAAATACGAAGATTTCGAGCTGATATTCGTTTCCGACGGTTCGACCGACGGGTGCGACAACGCCGTCGCTCTCGCGTCGAAGCATGACGACAGGATCAAGCTCTGCTCATACAGCCCGAACAGAGGTAAGGGATACGCCGTCAGAACGGGGATGCTCGCTTCGACCGGCGACTACGCCGTGTTCACCGACTGCGACGACGCTTACGGCACGGAAGCTGTCGGCAGGATGTTCGACGAGCTCGCCAAAGGCGAATGCGACGTCGTCGTCGGCTCTCGCAATCTTTTGAAAGACGGTTACGAGGGATACACGTTCATCCGCAAGATCGCGTCGAAGATGTACATCAAGGCGATCTCGGTCGCCGCGGGGTTCAGACTTTCCGACTCTCAATGCGGTATAAAAGGGTTTTCCGCGGCGGCGGCAAAGAAGATATTCGCAAATGCCGAGGTGGATCGCTGGGCGTTTGATCTTGAAGCCATCATGCTTGCCAACAGAATAGGATATAAGATAGGCGAAATGCCGGTCAAGGTCATAAATCACCGCGAATCGAAGATACACGTGCTCAGCGACTCGTTCAAAATGCTCGGCGACGTGCGGAAAATGAAAAAACGCATAAACAAAATGGAGATAAAGTGAAAAAGCGCGCCGCACTCGCGGCGCTTTTTTGCCGGAAAAAGCGTGAGCTTTTTACGCTATATATATTTATGTAGACAAAAAGCCAGAAAGCGGCGGTCGCCGAAAAACAAAGCGGACGCTTTTTCAATCTTTTTTCAATATTCGGATGTATAATGGCACCGTAACGGAGGATTGACAAATGAAGATATTACTTGCGGAAGACGAAAAGCGAATGAACCGTGCGCTGTGCGAGATCATGCGGCAGGAGGGGTACGACGTAACCTCTGTCGACAACGGAGAGGACGCGCTGTGCGAGATCGAAAGCGGCGTGTACGATCTTTGCGTTCTCGACGTGATGATGCCGGGAATGAACGGATACGCCGTCGCAAAACGGGCGCGCACGTCCGGTGTCCGCACGCCGATACTTATGCTCACCGCGAAAAGCGAGCTTGACGACAAGGTGGAAGGGCTTGACAGCGGCGCGGACGATTATCTGACGAAGCCGTTTATGACAAAGGAACTGCTCGCACGCCTCCGCGCGCTCGGGCGACGTAATCTGCCGACGAGCGACGGCGGACTTAAATATGAGGATATTTCGCTCGACGTCAAAAATTCCGTCCTGAAATGCGAAAACGGACAAAGCGTGCGGCTCGGAGAAAAGGAGCTTCACATCCTCGAATACCTGATCGCAAATCAGGGGCAGGTTCTCACGCGAGAGCAGATAGCTTTGAAGATCTGGGGATACGAGAGCGACTCGGAATACAACAATGTCGAAGTATATATGTCTTTCGCGCGTAAAAAACTTGCGTTTGTCGAATCGAGATGCGAGATCAAGGCGCTGCGCGGGATAGGATATGAATTGAGGTGCCGCGATGTTTAATAAAACAAAACGAAAGATAGTTTTTGCGATCGTGCTGTCGCTTCTCGCGCTGATGGCGGTGACGCTGGCGACGATCTACATTTCAAATAAAATAGATATGCAGCGTCAGAATGACGAAATGCTGAAAACTTACGTCGAGCGGTACGATCCGAACGGTCAACCGACTGGTTGGGGCGACGAATATCACGATGTAAGGCCGGGCGGAGATATTCCCGACTTTTCCGACGGCAGAGAGCCAATGAGAAACGAGCCGCAGTTCCGACTTTCAACATTTTACTCCGTCGCTTTTTCAAAGGACGGCGAGGTGATTGCGGTCGATAACGGCAACAGCGCGCTTCAGAGCAAGGAAACGCTGATCGGTATCGCCGACGCCGCCGTCAAAAGCGGTAAAGAAAGCGGTACGAGCGGCAATATCCATTATCTTGTTTCCGACAGGGGCGAGTATACGCTCGTCGCCATGATAGACGGCACGATAGGGAACAGAAATCAGCAGGCGCTGATAAAAGAAATGCTCATCATCGGCGGTGCGGCAATGATGATATTGTTCGTTATTTCGATATTCATGGCAAAAAGCATCGTCCGCCCGCTTGAAGAAAACGACAAGCGGCAAAAGAGGTTCGTCTCCGACGCGGGACACGAACTTAAAACGCCGATAGCGGTCATATCTGCCAACAGTGAGCTTCTCAAGCGGCAGATAGGCGAGTGCGAATGGCTGTCCAACATCGACTACGAAAACGAGAAGATGTCAGACCTTGTAAAGCAGCTTCTCGAGCTTTCAAAAGCGGAAAACGGCGATATCCCGAAGGAAACCGTCGATTTTTCAAAACTCGTCGACGGCGAAGCGCTCGTATTTGAAAGTCTCGCTTACGAAAAGGGAGTCACGATAGAATCGGTAACGGAGTCGGGCGCGGTCGTTCAAGGAAATCCGGGTCAGCTCCGCCAGCTTGTTTCGATACTCCTTGACAACGCGCTCTCGCACGGAACGGGCGACACGATCGCGCTCGCTCTTCGCAAGGAAAAACACTGCGCCGTGATGACCGTATCTAACAAGGCAAAAGAAATGGACCAAAAGCAGATGGCGCATCTGTTCGACCGATTTTACCGCGCGGACGAAGCCAGAAACGACGACGGCGCGCACTACGGACTCGGACTGTCGATCGCCAAAGCCGTTTCCGACGCGCACGGCGGGCAGATACGCGCCGAATACAGAAACGGAAGGGCGACGTTCGTTTTTTCTCTCCCGATAAAAAAATCCGAAAAAAATTAATAACTTTCAATCTTTCTTCAATCCTTCTCGGTATACTGTTGAGTGTAAACGGTAACGGAGAAGGATTTTTCTCTTACATAAACAAGGTAAATAAGGAGGCAACATTATGAAAAAGGTACTTTCGATCATTCTTGCGGCGGCGCTGGCGATCGTGTTTACCGCCTGCGGCGTCACGAAAAACACAGACACGGGCGTGGTCGTCGACACGAGTTCGAATATCGGCACGAGCGACGGCACGTACACGGGCGCGGTCGTCGGCACGAGCGCCGAAACGGTTGTGACGGCGGAGTCCGCCGTGACGGACAGCGACATCACTGCCGAGGAAACGACCGAGGCGTTCTCGTTCACGACAGAGGACGGAACGTTTGAAATCGGAGGCAATATCTACACGATTACGTCCGCCGGCACGTACGCCGCTATGGGACTTTTGAACGGGCAGATCGTTGTCGACGCGGGAGAGGATGACGAGGTCGTGATCGAGCTTTCGGGTGTGACGATAACGTACGGCGACGATTCGCCGATCAAAATCATTTCCGCGGGAAACGTCGACATTTCCGCTAAGAAAGGCACGGAAAACGTGATCAACGACACGCGCTCGGCGAAAACCACGGACGACGACAGTCAGGGCAACGGCGCGATATACGCAAAGTGCGACCTCAAACTCAAGGGAAGCGGCACGCTGGTCGTCAATGCGTCGTATAACAACGGCATACACACGACGGACGACTTGAAGATCCAAAAGTTGTCGCTCAAAGTGACGGCGTATAACAACGCGTTGAAAGGCAACGACTCCGTAACGATCGCAAGCGGCGCTGTCGTGGCGATATCGACAAACGGCGACGGGATCAAGACGGAAAACACCGATGTGAGCAAAAACGGAGTGACGCGCGGCGATATCACGATATCGGGCGGATCTGTGACGGTTTACGCGGCGGGTGACGGCTTCCAGGCGGCGCACAATTTTGAAATGACGGTCGGAGAAGACGGCTCGGCGCCGAATGTTACGGTTTACACCGGCTCGTACAGCGGGTATACCGCGTCCGGCGCTTCGACGACTTCGTACAAGGGCGTCAAGGTGCAGAACGAACTGAATATCTCGGCAGGCGTAATAACGCTCAAGACTTATGACGATGGACTTCACGCTGATTACGGCACGTCGTTTGACGACGGAACAAAAGGCAAAGGCACGATCAATATTTCGGGCGGGGAAATCAATATGAACGTTTATTCTCCCGAAAACAAGACGGCAGGCGGTCGAATGGGCCCCGGCGGTTTTGGCGGTTGGGGCGGTCAGCAGACAGTCAAAGGTGCGGACGGAATTCACGCCGATAACGTTCTCAACATCTCCGGCGGCGCTATAAATATCGACAGCGCATACGAGGGACTTGAAGCCAACGTGATCAATATTTCGGGCGGAACAACGTACGTATCGGCTAACGACGACGGCGTGAACGCCACAAAAGGCGTATCAACACCGTTGATCAATGTCACGGGCGGATACCTCGACGTTACGGTTTCGTCAAACGGAGATACCGACGGCATCGACTCAAACGGAAATTACAAGCAAACGGGCGGAGTTGTGATCACAAGAGGTCCGAGCAGCGAAATGGCCGCCGCGATCGACGCGGACGGTTCTGTCAGCGTCACGGGCGGAACTCTTATCGTACTCGGATACGGCAGAGTGAGCACGGGCGGCAGCGTCAGATCTTATTCGCTTTCTCTTCATTCGGCGGGGACGCACACGGTAAAGATCGGCGGCACGTCGTACACATTCACAAACGCAAGCGCATACGGAAGAACTTACTGCTACAGCGATGTGACGGTTTCGCAATAACGGAAATGAGGAAAAAATGATGAAAATTCTTTTTGCGGCGCCGGACAGGGATCTGCTTGAGTGCTATAAACAGTTGCTTGAAAAAGACCTTGGGGAAATCGTTACGGCGTTTGACGGGACACAGGTACTGGCTCTGCTGTCGACCGAAAACTTTGACGCTGCCATACTCGACTGCTCGCTTCCTCGCGTTGACCACAAAAAACTTGTCGCGAAAATGCAGGAAAAGAAGATACCGATCGTCGCTTTGATAAATGAAACTGTCAGCGTCCGTCACTTGACGGAAGAGCCGCTCCCGAACGCGTATTTACCATACCCGTTCGACGCGAAAAAACTGTGCGAAGTAATAAACGGAGCGCTTGAAAAGGCGTCTTCCGATGAAAAAATATGCGTCGGAGACGTCGAGGTTATTGTTTCGGAATTCCGGATCAAAAACGGATCGAAGCTGACTGACAAAGAAATAGACGCGCTGAGAGCCATTTCAAACTTCCAACCATTAACGACTGCCGACGGCGTGTGCATCGGCGCATTGAATGTTAAATTTGAGCGGAGCGACTACAAAACAAGGATAAGATACGGAATAAAGAAAGGATTTGAAGCGGTGACGGAAGATGAATAAAGCGGAAAAGAAATTCAGATTATATGCGATCCTTGTAATATTTGTTCTGTTGACAGTGCTGCTTTCCGTCATTAACGGCATGAATTTCACGATGGCAGCAAGCGACGCCGACGAGCTGACGCAAATGCTCGCAGATAAACGAGGGTCGTTTGAGCGCAATGATGTCGCGCCTGACGGAATGCCTTTCCGGCAGGATCAACCGAATGAAACGGGCTTCAGAATGGGACCGATAGGTCCCGATTCTCCCGAAATGAATGAATCCCTGCGGTACTTTACGATCGCATTCTCGGAAAATGGCGAGAAAGTCGAAACGGTGGCGTTCCATATCTCTGCCGTGACGGAAAGCGAGGCGCAGGAATGGGCGGCCGAGCTTTTGAAGCAAAAGACGGGCTGGACGAGAGGAACATATCGTTACAGAGTATTTAAGGATCACGGCACGACATACGTGACGGTTATCGACCAAGGGCGCGAGCTGCTCCCGTCCTTCAGGATCCTGATTATATCAGCCGTCGGCGAAGCGCTGGCGCTTGTGATCGGATGGTTTTTGCTTCTCGTTATCGGAAGAAAGATATATGCTCCTATTGAAGAAGCCGACAGAAAGCAAAAGAGCTTTATCAGTAATGCCAACAAGGAATTCAGACTCCCGCTCACGATCATTGACGGGAACACGGAACTCACCGAGCGAAAATACGGGCCCGACGATCAGACGCGCTCAACTCACCGTCAAATTGCAAAGATGAATGATCTTGTCGACAAGCTCGGCACGATCGGCATATTCGATGACGAAAAAGTGAGCCGTTCGGAAGTTCCTGTTTCGGAGTATCTCTCGGCCGCGATTGACCGAGAATCTGAAAATTTTACTTCACGCGGTGTTGAACTGACGACGGATGTGGCGCCGAACGTCACTGTTTCGGCCGATCCGGACGATATGAGCAAGCTGATCAATGAACTCATCGGCAACGCATTGAAATACGCCTTGTCGAAAGCGTCTTTCAAATTAAAAAATGAAAATGGTTACGTTTTGCTTGAAGCGAGCAACGATACAGATCTTCCGGACGGTCCTGCAGATCAGGCGTTCGACCGTTTCACAATGCTGCAAAACGCGAAGGAGGGCAGTGCCGGACTCGGGCTTGCATATGTAAAGGAAATCGTGAAAGCGCACAACGGGCGGGCAAGCGCGGACGTTTCCGGCGGAGTATTTACGCTCCGCGTCACGCTGTGAGTTCGGAGGCGACGCTATGGCAATAACGGTAATGAAGCGATATGAGCTGAAATATCTGCTCAACGCAAAGCAGACGGATTTTCTCAGAGAGCGTCTGAAAGGTCACATGGAGGTCGATCAGTACGGCAAAACTTCGATCGCATCCCTGTATTACGATACTCCGACCTATCAGCTTATTCGGACAAGCGTTGAGAAGCCGGAGTTCAAAGAAAAAATACGCCTGCGTTCCTACGGGATCGCGACGGAAGACTCTCCCGTATTTCTGGAGCTAAAACGGAAGGCATACGGTATCGTATATAAGCGGAGAGTTCAAACGACAATTCCGCTTGTTCATAAGTTTTTTTCCGGCGAGGGCGATATTTGCGCCCCCGGGCAGATCAACAAAGAAATAACGGTCTTTCGCGATTACTATAAAACGCTCGTGCCGTCGTGCATGATCATTTACGATCGTGTGGCTTACTTTGAGCCGGGCGGCGATCTTCGCCTCACGATAGATGAGAAGCCGCGCTATCGCACGGATGATCTGACGCTTACAAAATCTATGGACGGCATTCCTCTTCTTGACGAGGGGTGGACGATACTTGAAATCAAAGTCCAGGAAGCGATGCCGCTGTGGCTGTGCGAAATACTATCGGCGGGCAAGATCACAAAAGGCAGTTTTTCAAAATACGGAGAAGCATATCGTCAGCAGCTTCTCAAGGCACAAAACTATTAAGAGGGAGAATACATTATGTTTGATTCAATTTATTCGTCTACCGTAACACCGTCTCAGTTCTTCATTATGACGGCTGTTGCTCTTGTGACGGGCTTTCTGTACGCCTGGATTATGAGTTTTCGTATCCGTTCGACAAAACGATTCTTTATCGTAACGGCATTGATCCCGTTCGTTGTCGCTTCAGTCATCACTTTTGTAAACGGCAATATCGGCGCAGGTGTTGCGATCGGCGGGGCGTTCAGTCTTATTCGTTTTCGCTCGGCGCAGGGAAGTGCCGACGAGATCGCCGCGATTCTTGTGGCGATGGGTTCCGGCATTGCATTCGGTATGGGGTATATTGGCTATGGCGTCGTGATTCTGATCGCTCTTGCGGTGCTGTTCTTTCTTCTCAGCTTTGTGCCCTTGTTCGAGCATAAAAGCATGGCAGCGGATCAGCTTCTTCGCATCACGATTCCCGAATCGCTTGAATATAGCGGCACGTTCGACGACATCTTTGCGCACTATCTGAAAAAAATCGAGAACGCGGGCGTTAAAACGACCGGTATGGGCAGTATGTTCAGACTGTCTTATAAAGTGCAGCTGAAGAACCCGGCTGATGAAAAAGCGTTCATTGATGAACTTCGCACCAAAAACGGAAATCTCGAAGTCGCGCTTCTTCCTTATGCCGAAACGCAGAGCCAGCTGTAAAGCATTATCCGATGCGTGACTTAACTTTAACCTCCTTTGCTTATGAAGGCAAAGGAGGTTTCTTTATCCAAAACGGCTTTTGGGGAAAAGCTCTTGACAAAACGCCGCCGAAACATATAATTACAGGTATAAATGCCGCCTGTTTTTGTTCAAAATCACAAATATCCCCATTGACAAAATATGAAAAATAATATATTATATAGAATGCAAAAAGCATTATCCGTCGCGGTGTTGGCCGCGGCACAGCAACATTTCAGAAAGGAATAGGACAAAATGGCTTTTTCTCTTCCCGGGGTACACGTTCCCCACAGAAAAAACACGGCGGACATGCCTGCCATGAAAATGCAGTCGATAGGGCAGTTTGTGACGATCCCGATGTCGATGCACATCGGTGCGCCCGCAAAACCGACAGTCAAAGTCGGCGATGAGGTCAAGGTCGGCACCATGATCGCAGAGGCGGGCGGGGCGGTTTCGTCTCCAATTCATTCGTCGGTATCGGGCAAAGTGTCGAAGATCGTCGATATGCTGATCTCCGACGGGCGCACCGTTCCCGCCGTTATGATCGAATCGGATGGGCTGATGACTCCCGATGAAACGATCGCTCCGCCCGTTATCGAGTCGCGCGAAGCGTTCATCGAGGCAGTCAAAAACGCGGGCATCGTCGGACTCGGAGGCGCGGGCTTCCCGACGCATTTCAAGCTGAACGCCGATCCGGCGAAAATCGAGTATCTCATCATAAACGGTGCGGAATGCGAGCCGTATGTGACGAGCGACACGCTGACGATGATAAACCGCGGCGACGAGATGGAGGTTGCGATCGAAGCGATCAAAAAATGGCTCGGCGTCAGAAATGTCGTCATCGGCATCGAAAGCAACAAAAAGAAAGCCATCGAGAAGATGAAAGAGCTGATGGCGAAAGTCTGCACGGACTGCACGGCGAATGTGAAAGTTCTTCCTCCCGTTTACCCGCAGGGCGGGGAAAAGGTGCTGATCTATCACACCACGGGCAGAATCGTTGGGGCGGGGAAACTCCCGATCGATGCGGGCTGTATCGTCATCAACTGCACGACGCTGGCGACGATCGGCGCGTATCTCAAAACAGGTATGCCGCTCGTCGAAAAGTGCGTGACAGTCGACGGAGGAGCGGTGAAAGAGCCGAAAAACCTGATCGTTCCGATCGGAGTTCCGATGGAAAAAGTCTTTGAGGAATGCGGCGGATTTGTGACCGACCCCGCGAAAGTCGTTTACGGCGGCCCGATGATGGGCATAACTGTGCCCGATCTCTCGGCTCCGATAATGAAAACGACGAACGCGATCCTCGCGTTGACGGAAAAAGAGATCAAAGCTCCGAAGCAGACGGAGTGCATCCGCTGCGGCTCGTGCACCAACACGTGCCCGTTCGGCATAAATCCCGCCGAGATCGCTCGCGCATACGCGAAGAAAGACGTTGCCGCTCTGAACGCGCTCGCTCTTTCGTCTTGTATGGAATGCGGCTGCTGCAGTTTCATCTGCCCCGCGCATCGCCCGCTCGTTCAGACGAACCGGCTGGCAAAAGCATTTGTCAAAGAAGAACAGGCAAAGGAGGCGAATAAATAATGGATAAGCATCTCATTCTCGCTTCCTCTCCGCATATACACAGCGGGCGAAGCACGTCGCGCATAATGCTCGACGTTATAATCGCTCTTTGCCCCGCCGCCATCGCCGGAGTCGTCATTTTCGGATTGCGCGCACTGCTCGTGCTCGCCGTCTGCATCGGCTCCTGCGTCGGATTTGAGGCGCTGTTCAATCTGATAGTCAAGAGAAAACAGACGATAGGCGACCTCAGCGCCGTCGTAACGGGACTTCTGCTCGGAATGAACCTCCCTGCAAATATTCCGATATGGCAGTGCGTCATCGGCGCGCTGTTTGCGATGGTAGTCGTCAAGGGACTGTTCGGCGGGCTCGGAAACAACCCCGTCAACCCCGCCATCACCGCGCGCGTGTTCATGCTCGTGGCGTTCGGCTCGATGACAAAATCGGCGTTCCCGACGATAGTCGACACGGTTTCAACCGCCACTCCGCTCTCGCTTGCCGAGGGACAGGCGGCTCCGTCGCTGCTTCAGCTGTTCATCGGAACACACGGCGGCGCGATCGGCGAAACGTGCGCCGCGGCGCTCCTTGTCGGGTGCGCGTATCTGCTCATCCGCCGCGTGATCACGTGGCAGATACCCATTACGTTCATCGGAACGGTGTTCGTTTGCTCGCTCATAATGGAAGGGTTCAACTTCACGTCGGCGCTTGCCGCGATCCTTTCGGGCGGACTTATGATCGGTGCGATCTTTATGGCGACGGACTACGTCACAAGCCCCGTTACAGCGTGGGGTAAAGTCATATTCGGTATCGGCGCGGGACTTATCACGTTCCTCATCCGCTACTATGGCGTATATCCCGAGGGCGTTTCGTTTGCGATACTGCTTATGAATATCGTAACTCCTTACATAAACTCCTGGACAAAGCATAAAGTTTTCGGAACGGGGGGTGCAAAGAAATGAAGAAATCGGTTTTAAGCACGGTCGCGCTCGTCAGCATCTGCGCCGTTATGGCGATACTTCTTGCGCTGACGAATTCAGTGACCGCTCCCATAATCAAACAAAATCAAGAGGCGGCCGCAAACGCGGCTCTGCTCGAAGTTATGCCAAACGGCACGGGCTTTGAGAAAGTCGAATTTGACGCGGCATCGCTTCCGAAAACGGTCACAGAGGCGTACAAAGAAAAGAGCGGCGGTTATGTCATCACGCTCACGACGACGGGATACAGCTCCGGACTCACGATCATGGTCGGCGTTAACGCCGACGGAACCGTGAGCGGCGCTGTCTGCCTTGCTTCGCAGGAAACGCTCGGCAAGGAAAAAACATACGGCGAATCGTTCGTCGGCAAGAATGCCGCGGATGTCGACTCCGTTGACACGATCGCGGGCGCGACGAAAACGACGACCGCGTATAAAAACGCGATCAAAGACGCGCTGAACTCGGCGATAATTCTCGGAGGCGGCACGGTCGACATCCGATCCGAAGAGGAGATACTGCGTGACAATCTCACGGCGGCACTTCCCGACGGAGACGGTAAGTTTGAAAAGCTCTTCCTCGCGGAAGTTATCGAGGGCGTCGACTCCGTCTACGCCGCGTCGAACGGCGCGGGATGGGTATATATGATCGGCGACGAGTTCTTCCCCGTCACGACGTTGCAAAGCGTTCCTTCGGGAGAAGAGGTAACAAACGAAACCGTCAAAGCGGCGCACGCGATCCTCTCCGCTTCGAGCGTTGAGGACATTGACCTCACCGCGTACGAAGGACTTCCGAAGCGCCTTGTCTCTGCGAAAAAGACGGCGACGGGGAACTACATCCTCGAAGTCGAGGGCGCGGGATTCGGAATTATGAACGACGACGATTACATCCATTCGTCGGGCGAATACATCAAGGTCCGCGTATCGATCACGCCTGACGGCAAAATCATTGACACATTGACCGTATATCAGTCCGAATCAGCCGGCATCGGCGACGCATGCGCGAAAGAATCGTTCTACGGCCAATTTGACGGCAAGACCGAAGATAATTTCAGAGATATAGACGCTATTTCGGGCGCTACATATACGACGAACGGCTATCTCAAAGCTATCGAAAACGCTTTTGCCGCATTTAAGATACTGAAAGGGGGAAACTAAACGATGAAAAACAATAATCTGTCTATCCTCCTCAAAGGGTTGATCAAGGAAAATCCCGTTTTCGTGCTCGTGCTCGGCACGTGCCCGACGCTTGCGATTACGACGAACGTCGTCGGCGCGTTCGGAATGGGTATAGCGGCGCTCGTCGTCCTGATCTGCTCCAACGTTCTTATTTCACTTCTTCGCAAAGTTATACCGGAAACTGTGCGTATCCCATGCTACATCGTGGTCATCGCGGGATTTGTGACGATCGTTCAAATGGTAGTGCACGCGTTTTTTCCGGCGCTTTACGATATGCTCGGCGTTTATCTGCCGCTCATAACCGTCAACTGCATCATCCTCGGCCGCGCCGAGATGTTCGCCGGAAAGAACACAGTCGGAAAATCCGCGCTTGACGGTATCGGAATGGGACTCGGATTCACCATCGCGCTTCTGTGCATGTCGACGATCCGCGAGGTCTTCGGCGCCGCGTCGTTCGCGGGCATGGAGATCCCGTTCCTCGAACCGTACAAGATCGAATTTCTGACGAAAGCTCCCGGCGGAATGCTCGTTTTCGGACTTATGATCGCGCTCGTTTATGTTATCACGAAAGGCAAAGCGCCGATGAGAAAGAGTTTCTCCTGCGCGGCTTGTCCGAACGCGGCGAACTGCCAAACGGGATGCAGCGAAGCCGCTTCCGCGGTCGTTGATGCGGCTCCCGCCGCCGAAACAGAGAAAGGAGACGCATGAACATGTTCAAGACGCTTATAATCATTCTTCTTTCATCGGTTCTCGTAAATAACTACGTCCTGTCGCGCTTCCTCGGTATATGCCCGTTCCTCGGCGTGTCGAAAAAGCTCGATCAGGCAACAGGCATGGGCGTTGCCGTTACGGCCGTCATGCTCCTTGCGACCGCTGTGACGTGGCCGATACAGTACTTCCTTCTCGACAAGGTCGGACTCGGCTATATGCAGACGATCGTGTTCATCCTTGTTATCGCCGCGCTCGTGCAGATGCTCGAGCTTCTGCTCAAACGCTTCTCGCCCGCGCTCCACAAGGGCCTCGGCGTTTATCTGCCGCTCATCACGACTAACTGCGCCGTGCTCGGCGTTGCGATCAACAATATCACAGACGGATACAACTTCCTTGAATCAATGGTCAGCTCGCTCGGCGTGGGACTCGGCTTCCTGCTTGCAATGGTGCTGTTCTCGGGACTGCGCTCCCGCATCGATGAAACGAATATCCCGAAGCCGTTCCGCGGCCTTGCCGCGACGCTTATCGCCGCTTCCTTCATTTCGCTCGCTTTCATGGGCTTTGCGGGGATCGTCGACAAGATCTTCGGATAAGGGGGTGCGGATATGTTCAAAGATATAATGATCGCATTCGGCGTTGTGGCGGGGATCGCCTTAATACTCGGCGTTATGCTCGCTGTCATCTCGCACTTCTTTGCCGTGAAAGAGGACAAAAAACTCAAAGCCGTCCGCGCATGTCTCCCCGGAGTAAACTGCGGCGCGTGCGGCTTTAAGGGTTGTGACGACTACGCCGCCGCCGTCGCGGAGGGAAGAGCGAAACCGAACCTCTGCGTTCCCGGCGCGGAAACGACGGCGCGCGAACTCGGCGAAGTGCTCGGCATCGAGGTCGAAACGCCCGTCGACGTCGTGGCGTTCGTCCACTGCAACGGCAACTGCGAGGCGACGACGAAAAAAGCCGATTACAGCGGCATTTCGACGTGTAAAGCCGCTTCCATGATCTACGCGGGTCCCGATGCTTGCCGCTTCGGCTGTATCGGACTCGGCGACTGCGCCGCCGCGTGCCCCGCGGGCGCGATCTGCCTCAAAGACGGAATAGCCCATGTCGATACGGAAAAGTGTCTCGGCTGCGGACTTTGCACAACGATCTGCCCGAAGCACCTCATCACGATGGTGCCGCAGGAAACGACGGATATCGTCATGTGCAGCAATACCGATAGCGGCGCTTTGGCGCGCAAGGTCTGCAAAAACGCCTGCATCGGCTGCAAAAAATGCGAAAAAGTCTGCCCGAACGGCGCCGTCGTCGTCGAAAACAACCTGGCTCGCGTCGATCACGAAAAATGTGTCGGCTGCGGCCTCTGCGCCGAAAGCTGCCCGACGGGCTGCATGAAGAGGGTCATCTTCCCGGATATTCCCGAGGGAGTCAACCCGCGCGATATAATCGAAGAAGCAAACAAATAAGTTTTATGAATCAAATGAAAAATCCCGAAAAGCCCGCCTCAGCGGACAAAAAGCGCAAGATAAGGAACGATCTGATCCTTATCGGCGGGCTTATCATCGTTCTTGTCATTGCCGGGCTTATGTTCCGGATGCTCCGCGGAGACGGCGACTCCGTCGTCGTCGAGGTCGACGGAAAGCTTTACGGCACGTATTCGCTCGCGGTCGATCGCACCGTCGAGATACGGACAGGAGAGGACGGAGCGGACGTAAACGTCCTTGTCATCAAAGACGGAAAGGCATACGTTGAAAGCGCAAACTGCCGCGACGGTATATGCGCCGCGCACAAGCCCGTTTCAAAGCAGGGCGAGAGTATCGTATGCCTGCCGCACAAGGTCGTCATAACGGTCAAGACGACGCAAAGCGGCGTTACCCCGGATATCGCGGCATAGGAGGGCGCATGAGTAAAAGCACTAAAAAGCTGGCTCTTCTCGGTCTCACGACCGCGATCGCCATGGCGTTTGCCTACGTCGAAGCGTTGCTCCCTCCGCTGATGAGCGCCGTTCCCGGAATAAAGCTCGGACTGCCGAACATAGTCATTATTTTCGTTTTGTATAAGATCGGCGTGTGGGAAGCGGCGGCGGTGTCGCTTGTGCGAATGCTCGCCGTGTCGCTCCTGTTCGGCAACCCCATGACGTTTGCGTATAGTATTGCCGGAGCGACGCTCAGTCTCATTGCGATGGCGCTGCTCAAAAAAATCGACTCGTTTTCGATCGTCGGCGTCAGCGTCGTCGGCGGCGTGCTGCACAACGTCGGACAGATACTGCTTGCGATGATCGTGCTCGGCACGGCGGAGCTCGGATATTATCTCATAGTTCTCGCCATAGCGGGAACGATCGCGGGCGTATTCATCGGACTTTGCGGCTTTTTTGCGGTAAAACGCATCCCGCTCGGAAAATCGGACAAAAGCGAACGCGAAAGTGACAAAACTAAATCAAATAAGCATTGACAAAGTATGTTTTATATGATAAAATAAACGATGGCGAATAACCAATTAAAATTATAAAGGAGATTACCATGAAAAAGTTTCTTTGCATAGTTCTCAGCATCCTTACGGTTGCTATGGTTCTTGTGTTCGCGGGCTGCGAGAGCAAACCCACAACACTTAAATTCGGTGCAGGCGTTGCGGTTTCCGCATCGGCAAGCGACGCTACCGAAGAAAAGAACGGCTCGGGCGAAGTTGACTCCACTGTTGCAGTCATCACAGTTGACGCAAACGGCAAAGTCGTTGATTGCAAGATCGACTCGGCTCAGATCAAAGTCGCGTTCACGGCTGACGGCAAAGCTCTCGCTACGACGGATTTCCGTACAAAAGGCGAAAAGGGCAATGACTACGGCATGAGCAAAATCGGCAAAAAAGAGTGGTTCGAGCAGGCAGCTGCTTTTGAATCCGTTGTTAAGGGCAAAACTCTCTCTGAGATCAAAGCTCTCGTTGCAGAAGGCGGCAAGGGTGTTGAGGCCGTTCTTACGGCAGGATGCACGATCACTATCACTGATTTCGTAAATGCTATCGAGAAGGCGTTTGCAAACCTCGCTGATTCTAACGCGACATCCGCATCCACGCTCAAACTCGGTTTGGCTACGGATCAGGAAAAACAGCAGGACGCTACGGCTGAAAAAGACGGAACGATCGAGATCGACACAACGATCTTCGCTGCAGCTGTTGACAAGGACGGCAAGGTCATAGCTTGCGACACAGACTGCACGCAGATCAAGTTCACATTTGACGCTACAGGTAAGTCCACGCTTCCCGCAACGGAAGTTCTCACAAAGCGCCAGAAGGGCAACGACTACGGCATGAGCAAGACAGGCAAGCTCGAGTGGGACGCACAGGCAGACGCATTTGAGACTCAGTGCATCGGCAAGACGGCCGCTGAGATCGTTAAACTCGCCGCAGAAGGCGGCAAGGGTGTAGAAGCTGTTCAGACAGCGGGCTGCACGATCACGGTCACGGGCTTTACGGCTGCTGCCGCAAAGATCGGCTGATCCTGAATGATCAAAACAAAATGGGAGGCGCTGCCTCCCATTTTTGCAATAAAGGTAATTTATGAAGAATAAACTGAAAATCGTATTGTCGCTCGTCGTTCTTTTGCTCGCGGTCGTGCTTTCCGCGTGTCATGCAGGCGGTCAGACTTCCGAAAAATTCACCGAGTATTCGTTTGATTATTTCGACACGGTGACGACCGTCACGGGATATGCCGAGAGCCGCGCCGCGTTTGACGAGATCGTCGGCGACATACTCGACGAGCTCGGCGAGTACCATCGCCTTTTCAATATTTATTATAGGTACGAAGGAATTGAAAATCTCCGCACGATAAACGAGCTGTCCGGCGGCACACACCGCACCGTCAAGGTCGATAAACGCATCATCGACATGCTCCTTTACGCAAAGGAGATGTACGCATTAACGGGCGGGCAAATGAATATTGCAATGGGGAGCGTTCTTTCTGTCTGGCATGAGTATCGGACGGAGGGGATCGATGAGCCCGAAACGGCGGAGCTCCCGCCGATCGCGCGGCTTCGCGCCGCCGCCGAGCACACGAACATCGACTCGCTCGTCATTGACGAAGAAAGCATGACGGTGACGCTGACAGACCCGAAAACGACGCTCGACGTCGGTGCGATAGCCAAAGGGTACGCCGTTGAAATGATCGCGCGAGATCTTGAAGCGCGCGGGATATCCGGATATGTACTCAACGTCGGCGGTAATGTGCGAACGATCGGCAAAAAACCGGACGGGGCAGGGTGGACTGTCGGCATCGAGGATCCTTTGGGCGACGGGTACATCGCGTATCTCAGCGTCGCGGGCGAATCAATCGTGACGAGCGGTTCATATCAGCGCTTTTATATCGTTGACGGAAAGCGTTATCATCACATAATCGACCCCGAAACGCTCATGCCCGCCGAATATTTTGCTTCCGTATCCGTTCTGACGAAAAATTCGGCGCTGGGCGACGCGCTCTCGACCGCGCTGTTCTGTATTCCTCTTGACGAGGGGCTCGCGCTTGTGGAGTCTCTGTCCGGCGTTGAGGCGCATTGGGTGCTGCCTGATGGCACGCGAAAAGCTTCGAGCGGTTGGAATGAGTATACCGTGAATCAATAATATCGAAAAACAATGGCGCGCCTCGGCGCGCCATTGTTTTTTGTCTGTAAAAAAATCGCTCGGTGAAAAAATTTATGAAAAAATAAACATTTTTTATGAATAATATTGACATTTTATAAAAAAAGGTGTAAACTCTATTTTATCTTTTATTAAAAAACGCGATATTCATTTATACATTTTTTATAACGGAGGAAAACAACATGAAAAAGGTATTATCTATCGCTCTCGTGCTTATGTTTTGCCTTGCGATGCTTGCGTCATGCGGCAGCAAGAACTATGCAGAGAACAACACGGAATACGTCATCGGCCTTTCCGGCCCTCTTACAGGCGGCGCGGCCATATACGGCACGGCAGTCAAGAACGACGCTCAGATGGCTGTTGACAAGATCAACGCGGCGGGCGGTCTCAACGGCATTAAGTTCAAGCTTATCGCCCTTGACGATATGCACGATCCTACCAAGATAGCCACGAACTATTCGTCGCTTCTCGAAGCGGGCATGCAGCTTTCGCTCGGCACGGTGACGACAGGCCCCGGACTTGAATTCAAGAATCTTTCAAGGGATGACAACGTATTCTTCCTCACTCCTTCCGCGTCCGGCGACGCTATCCCCGAATTCCCGAACGGATATCAGATGTGCTTTGCGGATGGCAACCAGGGTAAAGTCGCGGCGGAATTTGTAAACGCTAACTTCAAAGGACAGACGATAGGCGTATTCTACAAATCCGACGACTCGTACAGCTCGGGCATTTTCACTCAGTTCAAGGAGAATCTTGATCCTTCCGTGTCCGTTGTTGAAACAAACTTCACAGACGCGAACAAGACCGATTTCTCAACGCAGATCGACACGCTCAAGAGCAGCAAATTCATCTTTATGCCCATATACTACGACGCGGCGTCCACTTTCATGTATCAGGCGAAAGACGTTCTTGACCCCAAGGCCGTTTACTACGGCTGCGACGGATTTGACGGTATCGACAGCGTCGAGGGATTCGACATCAACGCAATCCCGCAGAAAGTAACAATGCTCTCGCACTTCAATTCCAAGGCGACTGACGGACTTGCAAAGACGTTCATCGACAAATACACGGAAAAGTACGGTGCTGATACGCTCAACCAATTCGGCGCATCCGCGTACGACTGCATATACGCTCTCTACGGCGCAATGAAAGCCGCTATCGAATCGGGTAAGTCTATTCCTGTAACGATCAGCGCATCCGATCTCTGCGAGATCTTAAAAGAACAGTTCAACGGCGGATATACGCTTGAAAACGCCGTGACCGGATCCAACATAAAGTGGGAGAAAACGGGATACGTCAATAAGGGCGCGATCCAGTACACAATAAAGGAATCCAAATAAACGCCAAAATGAAAACAGGCGTAATAACTGCATATACCGCAAACGCGGTATATGCAGTTATACATATTTTGCAGCTTTTTTGAAAACATTCCGAAAAGCGCGGTTTTTATCCGGTTTTAACGTTAGGAAATAAATATGGAACTTATTTTACCAACACTCATAAACGGGTTGAGTCTCGGCGGCACCTACGCCATGATAGCACTCGGCTACACGATGGTGTACGGCATCGCAAAGATGCTCAATTTTGCCCACGGAGACATCATAATGGTGGGCGGGTACGTCATATACGTTTGCATGGCAATGGGCAATCCGCTCGTTGCCGTCCTCGCGGCTGTTATCGGGTGCGTGCTGCTCGGTATCACCGTTGAAAAAGCGGCGTACAAACCCCTTCGCGGAGCGTCTCCGCTCGCGGTTCTCATCACCGCTATCGGCGTAAGCTATCTGCTTCAGAGTCTTGCGCAGATCATTTTCGGTTCGGCAAATAAAATGGTAATGATATACGATTTCGGCACGGCCAAGCTCTTCAACGTCACCGTTCAGGTGTCGTCGCTCATAACGCTTGCGATCTCTGTCGTCGTCATGGTCGTCCTTACCCTCTTTATCAAATATACGAAACTCGGACGCGCAATGATCGCGGTATCAGAAGATAAGGGCGCGGCGCAGCTCATGGGCGTCAACGTCAACGGGATAATTTCGCTCACGTTTGCGATAGGTTCGTCTCTCGCGGCTCTCGCGGGATTTTTCTACCTGCTCAAATCCCCGTCGATCTCAAGCACGCTCGGCGCGATGCCGGGTATCAAGGCGTTCACCGCGGCCGTCATAGGCGGTATCGGCTCGATCCCGGGCGCCATGCTCGGCGGCATTTTCCTCGGTCTTGTCGAGAGCATCTCATACAAGATCACGGCGATCGCCCCGTACACTGACGCGATCGAATTCGCAATACTCATCGTGATCCTTTTGGTCAGACCTAACGGATTCCTTGGCAAAAAGAGGAGGGAAAAGGTATGATCGGAAAATTCAAGATAAAGCACTATATCAATTATTTCATCATAGGGATAATCGCGGTGATCTTCTCGGCCGTCAGTCTTTCGGGCGGACATATCGACAACTCGACCCTTTTCCTTCTCGAAAAGATGACGATAAGCATAATCCTTGCCGTGTCTCTTTCGCTCGTCGTCGGCTTCCTCGGGGAGCTTTCGCTCGGTCACGCGGGATTTATGTGCGTCGGCGCTTATATGAGCGGCAAGATAGCGTCGCTGCTTGAAGCGTCGCTCGGAAACGGAATCGTCACGTTTATCATCTCGCTCGCGGTGGGCGCGGGCGTCGCGGCTCTGTGCGGCGTTATAATCGGAATCCCCGCGCTCAGACTCCGCGGCGACTATCTCGCCATAGTGACGCTCGCGTTCGGCGAGATAGTAAAATCCATCTTCCAGAACACATCAGCCGAAAGCTTCGGCGGAGCGATAGGGCTCAGCACTCCGAGATTTGACAAGAAATATCTGTTCATCATCGCATTTGTGCTCGTTCTCGCAACTCTCGCGGTGCTCCAGAACCTCATACGTTCAAAGCACGGCCGCGCCATAACGTCCATAAGAGATAATGAGATCGCCGCTCGCGCGACAGGTATCAACGTAACAAAATATAAGCTGCTCGCCTTCACGATCTCCGCAATGTTTGCGGGCGTTGCTGGCGTGCTATACAGCTTCAGCAATTACACGGTGCAAAGCGCGAAATTCGGGTACAACTACTCGATTGAGATACTCGTCATGGTCGTGCTCGGCGGAATGGGAAATATCAACGGCTCGATCATCGCCGCGGCGCTCATAACGTTCCTCAACACAAAGCTTGCGACTATCCTCACGGGCGATCTTGCCGTGCTCCAAAACCTCTTCTACGCGCTGATCCTCGTCTTTATAGTAATATACAATAACGCGCCGAAACTCAAGGGCTTCCGCGACAAGTACAATTTAGCGTCATTCTTCAAGAATATCTTCAAGCGTAAGACCGATCCATCCGTAGTTACGGATGACGCGGCGAAATGGGACGTCGTTCCGACGAAGATCACGATGGACGAAATATTGTCCGTGGACATTACGACAACCGATCACGGTCAAACGGATGAGGGAGGCAAAGAGTAATGGCTGATTATATTTTGGAAACAAGGGATCTCGGCATCTCTTTCGGAGGACTCAACGCCGTCCAAAACGTAAACATCAAGATAAAAAAAGGGCAGATATACGGTCTGATCGGCCCGAACGGCGCCGGAAAGACGACGATATTCAACCTGATAACAGGCGTTTACAAGCCCACGACGGGAACGTTTTTCATCGACGGAAAGGAACTCAGGGGGTATTCTCAAGAGAAGATAAACCATTACGGCGTCGCGCGCACGTTCCAGAACATACGCCTTTTCAACAACATGACAGTTGTACGCAACGTAATGGTCGGACTTCACAACCGTCCCGAGTTCAAGTGTTCGGTGATCGAGAGCATTCTGCGCCTGCCGAGGCACTTCAAAGTCGAAAAGACGATGCGCGAAAAGGCGAAAGAGCTTCTTCGCATATTCGATCTCGAAAACGAGCGCAATTTCCTCGCTTGCAACCTGCCGTACGGCAAACAGCGCAAGCTCGAGATCGCGCGCGCTCTTGCGACAGATCCGAAGATACTTCTTCTCGACGAGCCGGCCGCCGGCATGAATCCGCAG
>JAFXWT010000349.1 GCA_017542695.1 Clostridia bacterium | reverse complement strand
CCGGCTCCATCACCGGGACGCGGATGGTTTCTTCTTTCATGTTGTTATTCTCCTTGTTTAAGTGTCGCACTTATGCGACAGAAGGACTAAAAAAAATATCCATAAGCTCGTCGTAGTTCAGGTCAAGCGCCTGAGCTATGGCGTTCGCTTCCTTGATCGAGAAGCCTTCCCCTCCGCCGTTTAAATGCCTGTATAACGTGCTTTTGTTCATTGACAGCATATTCGCCAGACTCTCGACGTTGAGACCGCGTTCCACGATCTTGCCGCGCAGCTTGTTTACGTTCACCATTTTGTTCCCTCCTCTCCGTCGCAGATGTGCGACAAGCTCATTATACACATGAAAAACCGATTGTCAAGACAATTTTATAAAAAAATGCGACTTTTTTCAAAGTTTTAAATTTTGATGTTGCATTTTTGCGAAATGTAGCATATACTATAAATCGGTGATGCAATATGAAAATCAATGAAAGAATCAAAGCCAGAAGGCGAGAACTCGGAATGACTGCCGACGAACTTGCAAAAGCAATCGGCAAAAACAGGGCGACGGTATATAGGTACGAAAATACCGACATTGAGAATATGCCGATAACAGTACTGGAGCCTATCGCAAAAGCACTCCACACGACGCCAGCGTCTTTAATGGGCTGGGAAGAGCCCGCCGGTATTATTCCGCTGCCGAAGTCAAAGAAGTATCGCATACTCGGAACGATAGCCTGCGGGACGCCGATCGAGGCGGTGCAGGAGTCCGGCGAGGAGTTCAGCTTCCCGGACGATATCGCCACCGACGTCTGTTTGCGCTGCTCCGGCAACAGCATGACGCCGACCTATCAGGACGGCGACATAGTATTCATAAAACGGCAGCCCACGGTGGAAAACGGTCAAATCGCCGCCGTGTATGTCAAAAACGGCGCAGAGTGGGACATTACGCTCAAGAAGGTAATTATATACCCCGAAAAGAAAATGGTCGTTTTGCGCGCTCTCAACCCCGATTTTGAGGATATGATCTTCACCGGCGCGGAGCGCGCCGGTCTTGAGGTCTACGGCCTCGCCGTCGCCCTTTATCGAAAAGCATAAAAGATGCCCCAGCTGCGGACCGGGGCTTTCGGAGAATTAATAAATGCAGAAAGGTAGTCTCATGAATTGCTGACATTATACACCGTTTCCGGGTAAATGTCAAATCAAAACGCTTATGAAAAAGAGAAAGGATGACAGGTATCTCGTCACCGTCCAGTCGAACGGAAAGCGTCGGTACTTCTACGGCTCCACCAAGCGCGAGGCGGAGGCGAAGGCGGCCGAATTCCGGGACAAGCTCCGCAAAGGGTATCAGGTCGACGCCGATCAGACCTTCGGCTTCTGGGCGCAGCGGTGGCTCGCCGTGAAGGAGCGCGAGGTCAGCGGCAAGTTTTACGCGCAGTATAAGACCACCGTGCAGCGCCTCTGCGACCGTTTCGGCGGACAGGATCTGACGGATATCAGACCTTACGCCGTGCAGGAGTACGTCTTTGAGCTTGCCGACTGCAACCCGACCACCGGAAAGCCCGCGTCAAAGCGTCTGCTGGAGCTCGTCAAGCAGACCGTCAATCAGATATACGGGTACGCGATCCAGAACCGGGCGACGGAGTTCAACCCGGCTGACGGCGTCCGCATACCGAAGGACGCCCCCGCCGGTTCCCGCCGCGCTCTGACCGCCGAGGAGATCGCGTGGATCAACGCGCTGCCGGACGACATCCGGCTCAAGCCCGCCGTCATGGTCATGCTGTACGCGGGGCTCCGGCGCGGCGAGATGATCGCCCTGACGTGGGCGGACGTCGACCTTGAGGACGGCTGCCTGACCGTCAGCAAATCGGCGGAGTTCCCGGACAACGTCCACGGGCGTATCAAGCTCCCCAAGACAAAGAGCGGTATCCGCACCGTCTACTTCGGCAGGACCCTGAAGGAGTACCTCGCGGGGCTGCCCCGGTCGGACGAGTACGTCTGCCCGGCAGCGTCCGGCGGTATGATGACGCTGAGCAGCTTCACGCGCGGCTGGGAGAGCGTTTTGAGCGAGCTTAATGTAATTTCACACCGGGACAAAACGACGCGTGACGGCGCGGAAATCGCCCGTCAGAGCCGCTTTGACCCGCGCTTCAGATCCGGGCTCGCCATCGACCCCATCACGCCCCACATGCTGCGCCACACGTTCTGCACGATGATGTACGAGGCGGGCGTCGATATCCTTACGGCGAAGGAGCAGATGGGACACGCGACCCTCTCGACCACGCTCCAGATTTATACCCATTTATCCGACTCCCACAAGCGCGAAGAGGCGAATAAACTGTCCTGATGTAGTCAAAAATGTAGTCAGACCGACCCCGCCCACCCGTCAATCCCTGTCAGAGAACGGCTTCCGGGACTGTGGCATATATTCTTCACACGCAGGAGGTCGGCGGTTCGAGCCCGCCAGTCTCCACCACCTCAAAAAGCCCGTAACCAATAGGGTTACGGGACTTTTTTATGCTTTTTTCAGAGGCGCAAAATTTGCGTTTTTTAGCTCTTTTTTGAGGTTTTTAACGGTTAAGTGTGGTCAAAAGTGTGGTCAAATGTAGTCAGGCTAATCATCGTCTTCAAACTCGTCGCCCTGATCGACCCTCATTCCGGCTTCTTCGAGCGTTTTATTTATTTCCTTGAGATATTCTTCCTGGGCCTGCCGTATCTCCGCGATATGGTCCTGCACGGTATTCCGCAGGACGTGCGTCGCGGACTGTCCGGGATGGTTGACGATGTAGCCGTAGTAATTGTCATTGTATCGCATAAAGCGGTCGCTCTGGATCGTGTGCGGCTGGGTGCCGAACTCGACCCACCACGGCGAGGCGTTGGACGGCTGCTTTCCGCGTGACTTGACCTTCTGCCAGCCGTAGAAGCCGATCTGAAGCGTCGGCTGGCCGGTGGCGTAATTAATCATCACCCAGCTCGCGATGTGGTTCTTGAAGCGTTTGGAGCGGAGCGGAACTTCCTGCCGGAGATACTTGCGGACGACCTTGCCGGACGCCCGCAGGGCCGTCTTTGACAACCCGACGAGCGTCTTCTTTACTTCGTCATGCCGGTCAACGAACGTGACCTTGTAATTATCAGCCATTGGATTTAATGAACGTACCCTCGTCGACCCAGCCGTAGACGGTGGACCCGCCGCCGCGATCCGCGACGAGGTGGTACGGATGGCGTGACTTGCCGAGCTCGTATATCTGCGTGATCTTCGCTTTTCCGTTCTTGCACGGCGAGCCGTTGAAGGCGTACGCGCTGACGTAGTGGCGCCCGCCATTGAAGATGACGGTGTCGCCCACCTTCGGCGTCCACTTTGACCCGGCCTTGATGATCTCGTTGACACGTTTCTGAACGGTGACGTAATCGTAACCGGCGGCAGTCAGACGGTCCTTCCGGTCCTGTCCGACGCCCCACTTGCCGTCGATGACCTCTCTCGCGAGCTCATCGACGCTCTTTTTCGGCTCCGGTTTGACCTGCTCCGCGTCGTACTTCGGGCGACCGTAGCCGACAATCTTCGAGTCCGTCAACTTATACGAGCAGCGCTTGACCTGATTGTCGGCGTTGCCTTCTATCGTGTAGACGTAAGAGCCGTCGGCCTTCTCCACAAGCCCGGTGTGGTTGCAGTTCTTGACCGAACTGCCGAAGAAGATCTGATCGCCCGGCTTCGGGGACTTGTAGAATTGCCCCTTGTTGATGTAGAAGGCCGCCGAGAACGTGCACCCCGCGCCGGTGGAGTGTTCCGGCTGACAGAGCAGCTCCAGCGCCTTCCTGTAACCGAAGGCGGTCAGGAAGCACCAGTCGACGAACATATCGCACCACGCTGCCGTCTGCTTCTTGCCGTTGTACCAGTTCGGGAACTTCTGGTCAAAGTCGCGGGCGTACTTTGTATAATTCGAGCTTCCGGCATTCGCCGTCTTGTTGTCGAGCTGTGAGTTGGACTTCTTTTCCTTGTAGCCGATCTCACCGGCTGCGATCTGCAGGACTTTACTCGCTGTGTATGCCATTATTATCCTCCTCTTTCGGCGGTTCCGTCGGCAGTGCCATGAACTTTGTGTGTAGGTCGTCCATCACGCCGTTGAGTCCGAGGTTGTGGTACTGTTTCCAGCAGTTCTCGAAGGACTCACGGGCGTATATCGGCGCGTAGCCTTTGGACTTGTAACGGTTGTAGTCGTCGATCATCTGAGCCCGCAGGAGAGCCTGCACGCCCATCCTGACGCCCTTGATCTGAGCCCACATGAACTTTGCGAACGCGACGAGCAGGGCGGGCACACCCAGCAGCGTCGCCCATTGATACCACGTCATTCGCTCGCCTCCTCACTTATAGCCTCATCCGTCTCCCGATAGGTATACTCTGTCGGGTATATGTCAATAGCCTCGACATATCGGTTGCCCGTCTGTTCCTGTTCTATCATCAGCCCGCTGTCTGATGCGTGTCTGATACGGTCATTCCGTCCGTTCCACGGGTGTTCTGTTATAATCATACGCCCTCCCATACTACGTTCGTCAAGGCGTTCCAGTTTGTCGCCGACTGCCACGCTGACAACAGCGAGGAGGGGACTTTAATTACGCACCCTGTTGCGTGTCCCAACTGTCCCGGATTATCCAAAGTCGGAATTTCAGTTGCCAAAGAAAAATCCAACTCGCTTAATGCATTGTCACCATAAAACGCCCACCCTTGTATCGTTCTTATGGTTGACGGAAAAACAACTCGCTGAATTGTCTTCATATTCCGAAAAACATAATACCATATTCGGACAATGCCTTCGTTGAGGATAACCGTCGTTAAGCGGTTGCAAAAATATCCTCGTGAGTTGTCGACGGCTTCACCCGCAAAAGGATAAAAATACCATTGTGGTGGGTCAGTAAATCCACACAGCCGTAATGTTGTCGGCTGTCCTTTTTCATCCCAACCCTCAAGAACAAAGCCAATTTCAGGGTCGCTTGACACATTCACTTCAGCCTCCGAAAACTGCGACACATCGACCGTCCCGTTCTCGGTGATGACTTTTGTTCCCGTGGGCATAATATATCCGGGAGGTATTGGCACATTGACATTCACGCTTGCTTTGTCCGTCACGTCGATGCCGTCCGCGTTTTCCGTGATATCAAGACTCCCCGACGGTCGCACATACCCCGGCGGTATCGGCACGTTCACCCTCGCCACTCCGTACCGTCTCACGTCGTGGTCACCGTTGGAGTCGATTTCCTTGATGGCGGTCGGGTCGGGTATCGCGTCTACATCCACCCGCCCGAAAGTCGTTCCCACCGCCGGATATACCGTCTGCTCCTCGTAAGTCGGCGTGACGTGTCCCGTGACCTCCGGCTTAATAGCCGCTTCGACGTAAGACAGCGACACGGGAGCGGGCTGTGATACTGTCAGTTTAATCGCCATCGGTAATCACCCGCTTCAGTATGTTCAGCTCCGCGTCAACCGTGGCGATATCCGACGCGCACCGCTTGCCGTTGGAGTCAAAGAAGTTGAGCTGTATCTTGACGGCTCCGGCACGAAAACGCGAGGTTTCCGCCTGTGTCAGCGACAGGGAGAAGTTGCCCGCGTCAAGGATGTTAAGCTCCGTCACGTCTACCACGGTGTCCCCTTGACGGAACGTGACGTGCGGCTGCGTGACCTGCGTCATATCCACGCCCTCGACGGTGAACGTGATCGGCGCGTCTGTGTACTGTTTCATTTATTTTCCTCCCGCGTCAGCCAGTCCCTCGCCTATGACATAAGCAATCAGCGACGCCCCCGCCATAATCAGAGCGGCGACCTGCTCCGTCGTGCCCGTATCCTTGCCGAGATACAACAAAAGCATCGTGATGAAAGATACTACCGCCGCCCAGAATTTACGGCTTGTAAGTTTGCGTTTCCAGTCCATAGAGTCCACCCCTCCTTAAATTTCCACGATATTCCCCGTTGTTTTGTTCGCATCGTATTCGGACTTGCTATCAACATAAATCGTCCCGGCTGAAAATGTCCGCAGATTGTACTGACTGTCGCCTAACGCTCTGCAACCGTACAGGTGCATATTGGCGTATCGCGCCCAAAAGTCCGCACTTGTTTCATCGGCGTTGTCATAAGGTGCCTTAGAATCAAAAGTCACACATCCGTAGTTATATGACTCTGTATTCGGGCTTGCGTCAGCGACATTGCCGCCGTTGTTGTTATAGTACAACCCGTTTATGCGAACTATTTTTCCGCCATCGTGAATCGTTGAACCGTTGTTGGACGGAGCCGCGGTTTCTTGCCTTTTCCCGTTGTCGTGACCGATACAGTCAACCTCAAAACCGTTTGAAATGTTGTTATCAGTAGAATCGCTCGGATTCCGCTTGTGATAATTAAATCCATCCAAATACGCGCCCATAGTCTCACACCGCTGGAAGAAAGCGTCAACTCCGCGCATTGCTATACAGTCGCTGGTCTGCGAATAATACGCCTTGCAGTCAACCCCTATGACCGTCTGATCGCCATAGTCCTCGGAATCAAAAGCGAAAATACAGCTCTTGCCCCCGAATACGGTCAGCCCCTCAAGATACCACTTGCAAGCCGCAGATGCGCCGCTCAAGCGAATGGTTTGAGTATTTGTGCCAAGCACGGCAATATCGCGTTCTGTCGGCATTCTGCCCTCGTACATGTGGACATACAGTTTGTTTGAGGAAACAATATACGATCCGGGCGTGCTGACACACGCAGAAATGGAGCCTGCTTGCGTCATCGGTATGACAACTCCATCGTCAAGACGGGTGATATCAAGGATCATCGTTGCGCTGTAACCAAAATCAGCTACGGTTTTAAACGTATTAGAATTAGTCGTTGTTGTAAATTGTCCCGGCAGATAATTGACAAACAACGGATTGTTTTTGCCGATAAGATTTATTGACTTATCCACTACGATTGACGCATAGCATCCACCGTCTAATATGATCGTGTCGCCCGCCGTGGCGTTAGTCAAAGCCGTCTGAAGCTCCGAATTGTTGTGAACGGTCACGGTGTTTGTTGAGTTGTTTTTATAAGCCGATAAATCTATTTTGTGGGTATACTTATATCCGTCCGTGTAAAGCGGCAGGTCGTACCCCGACAGATAGGTGAACTCCGACGGCAGAGCCACCGGCGCAAACTCGCCGTCAGTCATAGCCCGGATGCCCCATATATCAAGATTCCGACGGTTTGCGAGGCTTTCCGCTTCGGTAGTGTCGGCTTTCTTAATTAATGTTGTTATCTCGGCATCGTGTTCGCTGATCGCTTCATGCAGGTTAACGGTGATGTCTTTCCCGTTGATAATCAGTTTTGCCGGTAACAGATTGTTGTCGTTGGACGGCTTTGCTGCGACATACAGTATGTTACAGTCAGACGGCGCGGTATAAGTGACGGTCGTGTTTTTCGTGACGCGCTTGCGCTCCGTCCACGTTGCGCCGCCCGCGTCATCGCAAAAGTCCGCAGTAACGCCAGCCGCCGCGTTATCAGATTTAAGAAACGCGCACACTCCGTCATAGCTTGCATTTGCGGTGAACACAACAACGTCCCCGCCGTTGATCGGGACGGATATATGATAGCTGTTCACTGTTGTCCATTTTCCGTTCGAGCCGATCGTATACGGCAACTGCGGCAGTCCTGATATGCCCTCAAGGTCTGCGATCAGCGTGGATATCCTGCGTCCGGTCTCTGCCGCCTCTGCCGCCGCGCCCTGCACGCTCAGCGTCGGGTCTATCGCGTTCAGGATCGTTCTCGCCGCGTCGATGATCTCGTCGATGTGGCCGTCGATCTCGTACAGCTCGCGGATTTTTGAGTCAGAAGGCAGCGTGTCAAGGTCCAGCGGGGCGCGTTCCACCTCCAACAGGAAGTTGCCGGTGCTGACGATCCTGGTCGTCGTCTCGCCGTCTTCCGTCTCTGAGTGGTACAGCGTCAGCTCGAAAGGCGTCTTCCCGGCGACGGCGGTCATCTGCTGGGCGTGCTTATCGCCGTCGACAGAGATGTGAGCCTTGCTGACGAACGTCACCGTCGGCGTCCCGTCGATGTCAGCGCCGACGTCGCAGGTCGCGGAGTAGCCGTTGCCGTCGGATTTCGTGCCTCTGATCTCGGCGGTGGTCACGTGGACCACGGTGCCGACGGTCCCGTTTCTGACGTCGAGTGTGCCGTCTTCGGAGTGAAGACGAAACACAAGCTCAAAGTCCTCGTCGTACTGGCTGAGCTTGACGATGGTCGGGAACCGCCTCCCCGGTCCCATATCAAGGTCATATTTATACTGGAGCGTCGCCATCAGTCTGCCTCCTTATCTTCCGGCTTGTCCGCGCTCTGCTGGAGCGCCGCGACAAGCTCCGCGTTCTTCTGGCGTCTGATATCCGCAAGAATGCCCTCGACGATCCCCTCAAGCAGGTACGCTGGCAGCTTGCTCTCGATCAGAACGCCGTTGACGGCCTGT
>JAFXWT010000348.1 GCA_017542695.1 Clostridia bacterium | reverse complement strand
TTATTGTTTACTGTATAACGTTTTGCTATTCCAAAATCTGTTATTAATAAATAACCTTTACTATCGAAAACTAAATTTTCGGGTTTTAAATCACGAAATAAAATGTTTTGACTGTGAATGTATTCTAATCCTATTAAAATTGATGATATTAAAAATTTTGTTTGTTCTTCATTAAAATGACGTTTAATTGATAAATGATAACGTAAATTTCCGCCTGGAAGAAGGTCCATTACTATGTATAAATTATCATGATCTTGAAAAGAATAGATTAAATTTACTATAAATGAATGATGAATTGATGATAAAATTTCTTTTTCTCCTAAAATTGAATCTATGCTTTTTTTATCTATTATTTTTGCTTTTGACATTTCTTTTATTGCATAAACTTTTCCTGTTCGTTTGAATATAACTTTCCAAACCTATATATATATTTTTTTATTATAATATTATTTTAATTGATTGTTATATATTTTTTTACCTTTCCAAAACCTCCTTTTCCTATTACGTATTGAAAGTCAAAAAAATTACGAGTTATTTTTTCTATGGGTTTGTTCCAAAATAGGAGAAACATATTAAAACACCGATAAAAATGATTAATAAAACCACAAGTGCTCTTGTGAACCAATTCTTACTCTTCATAATTCTCCGCCGATCTCTAGTTTTTGTATATTATAGCATATGTTTGTAAAAAAATCTACAAGTTCTAATTAATTAGCGACATATTCTGTAAATGAAAGTATTTTCGTCACCAAGAAATTTATTGTTATTTGTGTTGCAGGTTGACTAATTCGTTTATTTGTGGTATTATAGTATTCGTGAGGTGATTGGATTTTGGTCAACAAAAAAATAGGCGCAAGAATGCGCAGTTTAAGAGAGAGTATGAAGCTCTCGCAAGTCAAGATCGCGGCGCAGAACGGGAACATAACGCAGTCTGCGATCAATCGTTATGAAACGGGAAAATCTGAGATTCCCAACGAATACATACTTTGGTACGCCGATTTCTTTGATGTATCCCTTGATTACATATACTGCCGCACAGACGAGCCGCAGGGAAAACTGTATAAGTTTCAGCCGAAACTCTCCTTTGATGACAAGCAATTAGAAGAGTTTATCGAAATGTGCTTTGAACCCGGAACCCCGGCAAACAATAAGCTGAAAGCGGCGCTCATTACGATGTTAAAGGAAGGTTCAAAATGAAAGCCGTAATATATGCACGCTATTCTTCGGACAATCAGCGTGAAGAAAGCATTGAAGGTCAACTTCGTGAGTGCAACGAATACGCAACATACAACGATATACAGGTAGTCGGTACATATATTGACCGCGCTTTGACTGCAAAAACGGACAACCGTCCGCAGTTTCAACAGATGATCAAAGATAGTTACCGTATGGGCTTTGAAATGATTATCGTCTGGAAGCTCGATCGCTTTGCACGCAACCGTTTCGACTCCGCACACTACAAGGCGTTACTTAAAAAGAACGGCGTCAAGGTCATCTCCGCCACCGAAACGATTTCAGAGGGCGCGGAAGGTATCTTGCTTGAATCTATGCTTGAGGGCTATGCTGAATACTATTCCGCCGAGCTTGCCGTAAAGGTCAAGCGCGGAATGAAAGAAAACGCACTCAAAGCAAAGTGGAACGGCGGCGGTATTCCGTTCGGGTATGTAGTCAGTGCAGATCAAAAGTTAGAGATCGAACCCGTTGCCGCACAGATCGTCAAAGAGATCTTCAAACTGGCAAACGACGGCAAGACCGTAAAAGATATTTACAAGTATCTGCAAGCGAAGAACGTAACCCGACCGAATGGAAAGCCGATTCTGTATAACGCCGTGCGTTACATTCTTTCAAACAGAACTTATATCGGAGAATACAAACACGCCGATGTTGTGATTGAACACGGCGTACCACAGATTATTGACGATGATATTTTCAACGCCGTACAGCTTGAACTGCAAAAGAACTCAAAAGCGCCTGCTCGGCATACCGCTGATGACGATTATCTTTTGACAACAAAGCTCTTTTGTGGACACTGCGGCGCTATGATGGTAGCGCAAGCCGGGACGAGCCACATGGGCAATGTTTACCGCTATTACGCTTGCGTTCGGCAGAAAAAGCACCTGTGCGATAAAAAGATGGTGCCGAAGGAAAAACTTGAAAACTTTGTCGTTTACAGAACAATGGGCATGCTGAAAGAAGACAGTGTGATCGACGAACTCTCCGCCCGGCTCTATGACTTGCAGTACAGAGAAAGCACGCTGATACCGCAGTTGGAATTACAACTGAAAGAAAAGAAGCAAGAAATAGAGAATATCGTATCGGCCATTCAAAAAGGCGTTGCATCTGAAGCTCTGATGAAACGGTTAAGCGAAATCGAGCAACAAAAGTCCGAAATCGAAACCGCTATCGTCAAGGAGCAGATCAGAAGACCGACCTATTCTCAGGACGAATATCGTATGGCGCTGACGAACTACCGCAAAATCGACATCTCCACGCAGGAAGGCAAACGCAAGATCATCGATACATTTATCAACGCAATCTTCGTTTACGACGATCACATCAAAATCATATACAACGGTAAAAATAAAGAGGAATGTGTCACTTTGGAAGAGATCGAGGGTTCAACCTTGTTTTCATCCGGGGCACCATTTCGAGTATCTATAACGGACTTGAGTTATGGATACTCGATTTTCTTTTTTTCACGCTTATTTCTATGTATCGAGCAGGTTCGGATGAGCCTGCTCTTTTTGTTACGCCGAAGCGATTTGCGGAACGTATTCGACGGATACGCCCTGTCGGGTGTCGGCTTTGACGTTGTGCCGGTGCTTCGGCAGTTCGGGAATCTCGATATATCCGACGAAGCGGTAATACACCGCCACGCGCTGCGTTCTGTTCTTGCCTACGCCCTCCGTCTCAAACACGTCGATGTGGTCAATCAGTTCTTGCAGCAATGGTCGCGTCAGCACCTGCACCTCAAGAAATCTTCGGATCGCCGCTACGAAGTGTTCCTGCCCGAGCTTGAGTTCGTCGGCTTCGGCAAGGTCTTTGCGCAAACGGCTTATCTTGTTTTTGAGTTCAAGCCGTTCCGTCTCATATTTCTGCGACATGTGCATGAACCACTCTTCCGAAACCTTGTTCTCGGCGTGATCCTCGAACAGTTTTTCGTACAGACTGGAGACTTTGTCGCTGCGGGAAAGCGCCCGGTTGATCTCTTCCTCAAGATACTTCTGCTCCTTGAGAATGTCGCCGTTGGTCTTGTCCGTCAGGATCTTGATGAACGCCTCCTCGTCGTCACGCAGAAATTCTGCAAGACGGCGAAGCTCCAGCAATACGACCTGCTCGATAGCGTCGGCGCGGATATAGTGCCTTGTGGGACAGGTCCCGCGATAGTCTTTGGTATAGTTGGAACACGAGAAGAAGTGTATCTCTTTGTTGATCGTGTTCGTGTGATACCAGAGTTTCTTGTGACAGTCCCCGCAGTACAGATAGTCAGAGAGCAGATGCTTTTCGCCGTCGTTGTTCTTCGGGGCCCGGCGCTTGGTCTTTAACTTGATCTCCTGTACCCGTTCAAATGTCGCTCTGTCGATGATCGGCTCGTGGACATCTTTGAAGATCACCCAGTTATCGGGATCGTTCGGGAGTCGTCTTTTATTGCGGAAGTTCTTGGAGTAGGTCTTGAAATTGATCACGTCGCCGCAGTATTCCTGATTGGAGAGGATCTGACCGACGGTCACGCA
>JAFXWT010000347.1 GCA_017542695.1 Clostridia bacterium | reverse complement strand
CTGCAGGAAGGTGTCGAGCGGGACGACGAACATGCCGGCGCCGACGCCCGCGCAGAAGACGATCGCGTCGAGCGCCGCCGCTACGTCTGACGGCTTTTCGCCGATCATTTCGGCGATCTCGTCGACCGTCGGCTCGCGCGAGTTTTTCTTTGAAAACTCCTCTTTTGCGCCGAGCGCCTTATAGGCGAGGTCGCGCACCCCGCGGCTGACGCGGAGCATACTGTTGTCGCGCAGATAGCGGCGTATCTCGCCGATTATCATCGGCACAGCGTACGTTGAGAATTTCACCCCGACGGACATATCGAAATTGTCTATCGCCTTTATCAGACCGATGCATCCGATCTGAAAAAGATCGTCGGCGCTCTCGCCGCGCCCGACAAATTTTTGTATCACGCTGAGCACAAGACGCAGATTGCCGTCGATAAGCTCCTCGCGTGCGGCTTTGTCGCCGGCGGCCGTCTTTTTCAGAAGCGCCTCCTTTTCATCCTCGGTGAGCGTTTTCAGTTTCGACGTGTTTATGCCGCAGATTTCGACTTTACTATAGTACATTTTTTACCGCCTTTCGTTTTTTTGCGTCGTATTATGCAAAAATCGGGTAAAAAAAGTATTGACAAAAGCGTTGCCGCGGTATTCGGAACGAATGGCGGTACTTTTTACCATGAAAAGAAAAAAATCGACCGAAAAAATCGCGTGGGGTATTGAAAAATGCGCGTTTTTTTGATACAATAACACAGGAAAAATTTTTTCGGGAGGATGAAATGAAAGGTCTGCGTCGTTTGCTCAGTTACGCGCGCCGCGCGTGCGACGATTACAATATGATAAACGACGGAGACGTCATCGCCGTCGGCGTTTCGGCGGGGAAGGACTCGCTGTCGCTTCTTTGTGCATTGGCGGAGCTTCGCCGCTTCTATCCGAAGAAATTCGATCTCATCGCGCTGACAGTCGACATGAAATTCGACGAAATAGGCAAAAAAGCGTCCGATTATTCGGCTATCGCCGAGCTTTGCGAGCGCATCGGCGTGAAGTATCACGTCGAGCCGTCTAACATTGCGAAGATCGTTTTCGACGTGAGACAGGAATCTAATCCGTGCTCGCTGTGCGCGAAGCTCCGTCGCGGGATGGTCAACGATACGGCAAAAAAGCTCGGATGCAATAAAGTCGCTCTCGGTCATCATTTCGACGACGCGGTCGAAACGTTCATGTTAAATCTCTTTTACGAGGGCAGGATCGGGTGCTTCGCGCCCGTTACATATCTTGACAGAACGGATATCACCGTCATCCGCCCGTTCGTCTACGCGCCTGAAAAGGACATACGGTATTTTGCCAACAATGCCGGACTCCCCGTTATCGAGAGCGAATGTCCCGCGAACCGTCACACCGAGAGAGAAGAGATGAAAGATTTGCTTCGCACGCTCGAGCGAGACAACAAGGGACTGCGCCACCGCATTTTCGGAGCGATGCAGCGTGCGGGAGTCGACGGGTACGTCGAGTCTCACATTAAAAATTACAAGATCGACGGCGAATAAGTTTCGTTTTTCTCCGCAAGATATGAAAAAACGCGGAGGTACGAAAAATGAACGAAAACGGCGGCGAGCTTTCGGGAAAATACTGCTCGAAGCTCGGAACGAACGTCATGGTGCTCAAAACGATAACGGAGAACGGCGAACAAAGGCGGTGTCTTTCGTCGCATCTCTGCCGCGCGGACGGCGAGAAGCCGTGCGACATGACGTATTATGAAAAGGAAATTAAAACTAATCAAAATACAATTTTATGAGGTGTTACAATGGCATTTAAGTTTACCGACAAATATCTGAAGGGATTTATCAGCGACGCAGACGTAAAAGAGATCGCGCCCGACGTCGCAAAAGCGGTCGAAACGCTTGAAAAGAGAAACGGCAAGGGAAATGATTTTCTCGGCTGGGTCGATCTTCCCGTCGATTACGACAAGGATGAGTTCGCGCGCATAAAGAAAGCGGCGAAGAAAATACAGAACAGCTGCGACGTGTTCATCGTCATCGGCATCGGCGGCTCGTATCTCGGCGCGCGCGCGGCGATCGAGTTCTGCAAGGGACAGAGTTACAACGCATTAAATAAGAAAACTCCCGAAATTTACTTTGTCGGAAACGATATCAGCTCGTCGCATATTTCCGATGTTCTCGCGCTCTGCGAGGGCAAAGACGTTTGTGTCAACGTGATCTCCAAATCCGGCACGACGACGGAGCCGGCGATCGCGTTCCGCGTTTTCCGCGAGCTTCTCGTGAAAAAATACGGCGACGGCGCGAAGGACCGCATCTTTGCGACGACAGACAAGGCGCGCGGCGCGCTTCGCGGACAGGCGGACGCTCTCGGATATGAGAGCTTCGTCATCCCCGACGACGTCGGCGGCAGATATTCCGTGCTTACGGCGGTCGGACTGCTCCCGATAGCAGTCGCCGGCATCGACATTGACGAAATGATGGCGGGCGCGGCGAAGGCGAGGGAAGAACTCGCGGGCGGCAACGCGATGACGAACCCGTGTTACAGATATGCGGCGATCAGAAACATCCTGTACCGCCGCGGAAAGAAAGTCGAGATACTCGTTGCGAACGATCCCGCACTCACGATGACGTGCGAGTGGTGGAAACAGCTCTTCGGCGAGAGCGAGGGCAAGGACGGGCGCGGACTTTATCCGTCGTCGGCAATCTATTCGACAGACCTTCACTCGATGGGTCAGTTCATTCAGGACGGCGAGCGCGTAATGTTCGAGACGTTCATCGACGTAAACGTCGACGACGGTTTCAAGATACCGTATGACGCAGAAAACTCCGACGGACTGAATTTCCTCGCGGGCAAAGAGATGAATTACGTCAATCAGAAGGCGTTTGAGGGCACCGTCATGGCGCACACCGACGGCGGCGTACCGAACTGTGTGATCGACCTCACCGGCAGAACGGCGGGGGATTTCGGATATCTCGTTTATTTCTTTGAAAAAGCCGTTGCCGTTTCGGGCTACACGCTCGGGATCAATCCGTTCGATCAGCCGGGAGTGGAGGCGTACAAGAAGAATATGTTCGCGCTCCTCGACAAGCCGGGATATGCCGAGCAGAAGCAAAAGCTCGAGCAGAGGATCGCCGGGATCGGCTGATACATATGAAACATCCGGAAAGAACGCTTGCCCGGGCGCTCATACTCGGCGTATTGTCATACGCCGCGTGTGCGTTCGGGCTGAAAGTCACGGTAGCGGCGCCGATATTTGCGGCGCTCTCTGTCGGCGCGTTCTTTTTCGCTTTTTTCACATACGGAAGAAAATTTATAAAATCGCTCGTCGCGGCAGCTCTTGCCGCGGCGTTTTGCGTTTTCGGGACTGTCGGCGGCTTTTTTCTGACAAAAAACAGAGAAAGCGCCGAGGCGCTCGTATCCGACGAGGAGCACAGAATAGTCGCAACGGTCGAAAGTGTGAGTTACTCAAATTCGTTCAACTCGCGCGTCGTCGCGCGTGTCGGCGAAATGGACGGAGAAAAAACAGATATGCTCGTTTCCGTCGATTTCCCGTACGCGCCGGAGCTTTTTGAGCGCGACGTATTCGTCGCCGTCGGTCATTTCAAAGGATTAGACAAATACGAAACTTACTATGAAAGCGACGGCGTTTACGTGTCGTTTGAGGCGACGGATTCGGAGTATGTAAAGACCGAAAAGGCGGGGATTTTTTATAAGATACGCGGGTTTGGCGCCGCGCTTTCGGAAAAGCTCGCGTCGAACATCGGCGGGTTTGAGGGGCGGCTCGCGTCGGCGATATCGCTCGGCGACAAAAGCGGGCTTCCGTCACGGATGAAACTCGATTTTAAGCGCGCGGGCGCGTCGCATGTCCTTGCGGTGAGCGGGATGCATCTTTCCGTGATCATCCTGTCGCTCAGATTTATTTTGTCCGCGCTCGAGCGGAAAAAGCGCGACGCGCTCCTTATTGCCGCGTCGCTGCTGTACATGGCGCTGACGGGATTTTCTCCGTCTGTGTGCCGCGCGGCGATAATGATGACGATTTATCTTATCGGCGACATTTTCGGCGAAAAGAGCGACGGAATAACGTCGCTTGCTATCTCAATGGCGATCATTCTTGCGATATGGCCGAGCGCCGTATACGGCGCGGGATTCTGGCTCTCGTGCGCGGCGACGTTCGGCATCCTTGTCGTTGTTCCGTCGTTTACGCTCGCGTTTCTCTATCCGAAGAAAACAAGCAAACTTCCGCTTAAGATACTTAAAAAAGTTGCGCGCTTTGTGCTGACGCTTCTTATTGCGTCCGCCGCGGCGCAGATGTTTACCATGCCGATGACATTTTTCGTGTTTGGCGGCGTGTCGGCACTGTCGATCTTCGCGGGAATTCTGATAATTCCGCTTGCCGAGGCGGCGCTGATACTGTCGATGATCGCGTGCGTTTTCGCGTACGTCCCGTTTTTGTCGGTGTTTTTCGCTTTTCTCGCAAAAGTGCCGCTTATGATGACCGTCAAAACGACTGAGGCGTTTTCGTCCGTCGAGGGCGTGTATATTTCGCTGAGACAGCCGTTCACCGTATACATAATCGCCGCAGCGGGTATTCTGACGCTGGCGATAATTTTGATAAAGAAACTCGACAAGCGGCTGATCCTGTCCGTCGGCGCGCTTGCCGCCGCCGCGTTTGTCGTTTGCCTTTGCATATTCAACGCGATAAGCGCGGAAAATACCGATATCATTTATTCAAGATCGGGATCAAATGAGAGCATCGTTGTTTCGTCGCGCGGCAATATCGTTGTCACGGATATTTCAAACGGCGGATTTTCCGCGCTTGAAAGTACTGCGGCCGAAGTAAATAATATTTACCGCGAGGAGATCGACTGGCTCGTGCTGACGCATCTGCACGCAAATCACATAGGATCCGTCTCAAAGCTCACAAGCGTGATAAAAGTGAACAATATCCTTTTGCCGACAGCCGAAAACGAAGACGACGCCTCTGTTATACGAAATATCGAATTGCTCGTCGGCGACAGGGTGAAGCTCCATTTTTACAACCGCGAGTCAGAGTCGGAAATGGAGATCGACGGTGTGAAGCTGATTCTTCCGACATATGTGACGCTTAAGCGGTCGACGCATCCCGTTATTGCGCTCGCCGTCGAGGAAAACGGCCATCGCGTGTCGTATGTCGGAGCATCGGCACTCGACGCGCACGACGTACATGTAAATGACATTTACTCAAATTGCGATGTGCTGATCGTCGGCGCGCATGGTCCGAAGATCAAAGAAACAATTGATCTGAAATACACGGCGGCGGGCGTCGCCGTCATTGATGTCGGCTCCGGATTTGTCGACGCTGACGAATACGGCGGCGAGATCAGATATGCCGATGAAACGGAATATCGGTTTACGGTCAGATTTCAAAACGGGGAATGAACGATCGGATATATAGATGCAAAAAAGCGGCGGCAAGCCGCTTTTTTGCATAAAAACATCAAGTCCGTCAAAAATAAAAGAAATATTATTTTGAGGATTTGAAATGACAAAGATCGAAATTGCGGCCGAAGAGTTTTCGCGTGACATTTGCGCTTTGAAATGCGCCGCGCCGCGCAAATTTTTCGGTAAAATGAAAAAGGAAATGATGAAAGCGCGGCGTGATTTCCGCTTTGACGCGGAGATCCGTACTTTTATTCGCGCGGCGGAAACGAGTTTGAAAGCGCTTGAAAACGAAGGAGTTTTTCCGCTTTATGATGGCGTTCCATACATGTTTCGACTTATGGCGGTATACGTTTCATCTGAGGACGGTGCGCTTGGCGCGTCACTTCGGGTTTTTCTCGGGATTGTGTCAAAACACCACGATTTTTTGATATCCGAGACGTTTCTTCTGCGCGATTTTCTGACAGTTGCGCTCTTTGACGCGTTCGTTTCCTCAATCGACGGCAAAAAGCAGGCGGCGGAAAAATACGATCTGCTCGATTACATCCGGTTCGACGATCTCTATATGGAATTTGCGAAAGTACATGAAATTTTCGCGTCCGAAAAGGCGGGCGTATACAATAACTGCACATTCGATACAAAATTGTATTACGACGAGATGCTGATCGAAAAATACGGCTCGGACGAGGTCGAAAACGCAAAAAAACTCGTCGCGCGCGCCGACGAGGAGGGCGAGCACGTCGGAAAATATCTTCTTCCCGCGCCGAGCGCGGCACGCAGCGCGTATTTCTGGCTTCTTACCGTTCTGACGGCGGGCGCGTTTTTCATTGCATTGCTGCTGTCGGACATACCGACGGCGCTCGCGGCACTGTTGCCGTGCTATGCGCTCTCAAAGGAGGTGGCGCTTGTGTTTTTCGAGCGAAACAATTTCTTTTTGCCGGCGATCGAAAAGGGAGAAGAGATAGAAAAAACGAAGTGTGTCGTTTCCGTCGCCACGCTTCTTTCGGGAGAGGCGGCTGACGGCGAGATATATGACAACATCGAGGATTTTTATCTGTCGAACAGGGATGGAAATTTTGTTTTCACCGTTCTCGGCGATCTGAAAGAAGCGGACAAAAAGCGCGTTTCAAGCGACGCGGCGGTGATAAAATACGCGCGCTCGCGCGTTGAGGCGCTGAACGCGAAATACGGAGAGCGGTTTGCTCTTTTCATCCGCCGCCGCAGATACGCCGTGTGTGAGAAAAAATATTTCGGATGGGAGCGCAAACGCGGCGCGGTGCTTGAACTTTGCCGTTACGCCGCGGGAGAGGACGGCTCGTTTGAAACCGTTGTCGGCGGCATAAATGTGCGCGGCGCGAACTATCTCATGACACTTGACAGTGACACGCGGCTCGGCGTTTCGAGCGTGAAAAAACTGCTTGGAATCATGCTTCATCCGCAAAACAGGGCGAAGATCGACTTCAAAAGTCGCGCCGTTGTCGGCGGGTACGGCATTCTGCAACCGAAAATGGCGACGTCGCTCGAGTCGTCGTCGCGGACGCTTTTCGCGTCGCTGACAAGCGGCGACGGCGGAGTCGACAGATATTCTTCGTCGTCGTTTGATCTGTATCAGGATGTGTTCGGGCGGGGCATTTTCTGTGGAAAGGGAATGATCGATATTTCGGCGTTTCTTGCCGTTTGCGACGGCGTTTTTCCAAAGGAACGCATACTCAGTCACGACCTTCTCGAAGGGTCGCTTGCCCGCTCGGCAACTGTAAAACGTGTCGTGCTTACCGACAGCACGCCGAAAAACGCCGTTGCGTATTATTCGCGTCTTGACAGGTGGTATCGCGGAGACATTCAGGCGCTGATCTACGCCGGCGGAAAACCGAAAAACGACGCGGGCAATGCGATCGGCGATCCAATGGGATTTTTATCGCGTTTTCAGCTGTGTGACAATGTTCTGAGAGCCGCTACGCCGCTTTTTTCAATGATACTGTTTGCGCTTTGCGCGTATTTCGGTCGGTATTACGCGCTGTTTCCGCTGGCTTTTGTTCTGATGCAGACGCTGAAAGCGGCGTCCGCTGTGATATTTCACCCGAGCCGGCAGAGCGCGTATTCGCTGAAAAAGCTTTTTTCAAGGACGCTCGCCGACCTTGCGTTTTGTGTCGGTTCAGCGGCGACGCGCGCGGGAGTTTTTCTCGGAGCACTTTGGAGCGTCGTCGGCTCGGCGCTGTTCACAAAACGCGGATTTCTTAGCTGGACGACGGCGGCGCAGGCGGAAACAAAAGCGAAGGGTGGGCTTTTTCACCATATTTTGTCGATGTGGTTTTCCGTGGCGGCGGGCGCTGTGTTTCTTGTTTTGCCGCCTTTGGCAAAAGTTCTCGGCGCGATATGGATAATGTTTCCTGTCGTGATGTGGGCGCTCGGAAAGGAAAAACGCGGCTCGGCG
>JAFXWT010000346.1 GCA_017542695.1 Clostridia bacterium | reverse complement strand
GGACAGTTCATTACCGCCGAGATAAAGGAATTCGTCGCAGTTGCCAACGATTGACTCCCATTGTTTTTCAAACAACGCTTTTAACTGTGCGAGGTTTTGAATAATGATTGATACGGAAATCTCACGGCTTCGCATAGTAGATAGTAATTTATCAAACTCATCAGGGAGAGCGACGTTTGCGAACTCGTCCATTACAAAATGAACGTGAACCGGCAGTCTGCCGCCGTGAACGATGTCTGCGTTATAATAAAGTTGTTGGAACAACTGCGTGTAAAGCATACCGACGATAAAATTGAACGAACTGTCGTTGTCAGGAATAACGGCAAACACCGCCGTTTTCTTCTCGCCGAGTTCACCAAGCGTCATATCGTCCGTCTGCGTTATCGCCGCAAGCTAATCAAGGTTGAACTTTTCAAGGCGGGACACGAGGGTGATCTGAATAGATTTCAGGGTTTTGCCGGAACCCGAACGATAGTTACGGTAATACTTCAAAGCAATGTGATCCGGCGCACGTTCCTCCAACCGGTTGAACAGAGCGTCCAAAGGCGATTGAAAGTCCTCATTGTCTTCACGAACTTCACCGGCTCGTATCATTTCCATTACCATCGGAAAGTTCTGTTCTTCGGGCGGTGCTTCATAGTGGAGATAAAACACGAGAGCGAGGAGCAACATCATCGCCGCCTGATCCCAGAACGGGTCTTGTGACTGACTGCCTTTCGGCGTCGTATTTTTGAAAATATTGGTGACGAGCTTTTGGATGTCGTTATCCTCGTGCAGATAGACAAACGGGTTGTAGCAATGGCTCTTATCCATATTGATAAGGTCAAGCACCTTAATCTCATACCCTTTGTCTTTGAGCAGGTTTCCCGTATCACGCAGGATTTCACCTTTCGGATCGAGGACCACAAATGATGTGTTGGCTTGCATGATATTAGGTTTGGCGTAGAATCTCGTTTTACCTGCGCCAGAACCACCGCAGACAAGGACGTTCAGATTTCTTCGGTGCTTTCTTCCGTCAAGACCGATTGCTGTTTTCTGCGTTAGTATCTTGTTTTCGGTCGCGTCTTTACTGCTGTACTTTTTGTTGACAGCCCTTGCGTTGCCCCATTTTGCAGAGCCGTGTTCCTCTCGTCGTCTGTAATTCCTTGCCGTAGCAAGATAGATCCCGATTCCCATTGCATACGCGAAAATAAGTATGAGGACAGTTTTTAAGCTGTCCTCACACCACTCGATATGAAACGGATTCTTAAATATGACGGCAAGGTTTTCAATAAGGTTGGGAAGACCCCCGCTGAAAGCCGGTGCAATAAGCAGCGAGAGCCACACGACGGGGATCAACCCTAAGCAGTAAAGCAGGATACTTGACCGGGAAAGTCTATCTTGCCTCACGGTCTGCCTTTTTCTTTTCTTTCTTGGTTGGGGCTTCCATGACTTTTATCATCAGTCGGCTGACGTCTTCCGTTGGAGCGCCCTCGTCGATATATTCGTTTCGGGCGGTACGCATACAGTTGACCATCAACCGATGTTCAAAGTCGGTCACTTCAATGACTCGTTTTGTTTCCGTCATGGGTTATGACCTCCTTATCTTGCGTCGTTTTCCTTTGAACGATTGGCTTTATCCATTGCCTCAAACTGACGGCTCATTTCCTGACCGATTTCGTTTGCCATATCGCGGATTGAGCCGAGTTCCTTGCGGCTTTCCTTTGCATCTTTGTCGGCGAACTGTTCAGGCGCTTTGTCAAAGTTGAAATCGCCGGTGTCAAAGCCGTTGCGCTCACAGAGGATATACGCCGAGCAGTACGCCGGGAACATCGCTTCTTTGCGATCCATATTATTCTGCGAACACTTGGCGATACCGATTTCGTAGGAAAGCGCACGGAAGATCTCGTCTGCTTCAAGTCCTCTGACAATAAAGATGGTATCTTTGTCGGGCGAATATCTCGCGTTTGCGGTTTTGAGTTCCTCTACGAGAATGACCTCGCAGGGAGCCGAAGCGATCAACGCCTTAATAGCCGCCCTCTCATCGGGTTTTCTGTGACGCATATTGGCATTGTCGCTGGAGGTCTGAGAAATATCAAAGACCTTCTTGACGTTCACGGAAAAGCCGGTCGTACCGTCTTCACGGGTGAACTCGCTGCCGGGTTCGAGCATCGTGATTGCCTTTTCGCCCTTCTTAACGGAAACATCTTCCTCCTTCCAGGTGGAGAAGTCCGCAACCTTCGTTGCGCCGGGATGCTGATAGGCGATCAAGAGCGCATTGCTGACCGAATAGCGGTCAAACTGTGCCTGCGTATTCAGGAAGTCCCTGAATTTCTCTGCGTCCTTCGTGATCTCGTCGGTTGCTGTATCGAGCAGTTCATACGCTTCGGCGCGCTCCTGCTTTTTCTTTTCGATCCAGGCATCCTTGTCGAAGGGGGTATTTTTGTTTTTTTCTTTGAAACTGTCGTTATTATTCTCTTTGCTAAAAAGATCATCGTAATTGTTCATATTGATTACCTCTCTTTACTCTTTTTCTTTTTTGAAGGATCTTTGTGTTCGAGTACCTTTGTCTGTTTTGTCCTGGAGGAAGCTTTCCGGTCGCGGTTCTCTCTCTCCATTTCGGCCTTGATGTCCGCAAGTTCCTTTCGGACAGATCTTCGCTCGCCGAGCTGCGTCTCTCTCTCAGTAGAGTCTCTTTTGGGCGTCGTCTTTCTGCTCTTGGATTCTGGCTCGGATTGAGCGCGTTTCGCTGTCCGAGCCTCCGTAGGGTTTTTCGTTTGACCTTCCTCCTTTGTGGGATTCTTTTCGGGCTTTTTCATAAGCTCTTCGAGAAACTGGTCGGGGTCGCTTACTTCGGGTCCGGTCTTTTCAGGCGGCTTCTGAGATTCAAGGTCGGGCGCGATCTCGTTTTGAACTTCGGCGGTGTCGTAGGTTGCCCTATTCAGTTTGTCAAAAACGAGAGCGAGTTTTTCTTTGTCCTCCGACTTATACATGATCTCAGTCGTGCCGTCCGTCCGATTTCTGTCTTTCAGAATCGTGTAGAGAATCCCGTACTTTTTCGCTTCGATGCAAAACTTTTTGAGGTCGTTATCCATGATCTCGGTAACGTCCAGTTTTTTGCCGGAGCGAGCAAGGTTGGCAAGTCGGATCGCGCCTTTGGTTCTTGTGGATTCGTTCTTCGCACTTTTGAGCGCACGGTAAATTAGGACAGCAGCTTTTTCTGCTCCCTTGCCCGTGACCTTCAGTGCAACTTCGGCTCCGTTAAGACTCATTCTTACGACCTGATCTGC
>JAFXWT010000345.1 GCA_017542695.1 Clostridia bacterium | reverse complement strand
CCTCGGTCTCAACGTTCTACTGTGAGATCTTCATGTTCAGATCCTTCGCCATATTTATGACGCCCGCAAGGATCTTGACGTCGCGTTCGGAAGCAAGACCTCTCTTGAGGAAAAGCCCGCTCAGCTTGATCTCGTCCATGGGGAGCTCCTTTAATATATTATAAGGAGAATAACCGGAACCGAAATCGTCGACCGTGCATCTGAACCCGTTCTTGTGGAGCGCGTTCATAATATCGAGAAGCATCTTGTTTTCTTCGTTTGCAAGACTCTCCGGGAATTCAAGCGTGATAAACCCGTTTGAAATGCCGTACTTGCGTTTGAGGTCGGAATAATACGTCACGAAATCCGGCTCCATCGCCGTAATGCTTGAAACGTTCACGGAAACGGGATATACCGCTTGCCTGTTTGCAACGGAGTCCCTGACGTACTTGCACACGGATTCATAAACAAATTTGTCGAGCTTTATAATGAATCGGTTGGCCTCGAACAGCGGCATAAAGACGTTAGGACGCATATATTCGTCCTTTTCCTTGTTATACCAACGGACGAGCGCCTCGCATCCCTCGATGTTTTTTGTTTTGAGGTTCTGCGTTGGCTGGAAGAATATCCAGAATTCGTTGTTTTCGAGCGCGCGGTCCATGTGCGTCTCGATATATTCCGTGTTTTCCGCCGCCTCGTGCATCTTGTCGTTGTAAAGGCGGAAATTGCCGAAATCGACGGGCATGTTGATCGCGTCCTTCGCTTCTTCGGCAAAGTCGATCATTTTCGACACGTCGCTCGTGATGTTTCTTTCGGTCTGATAAATTCCGCCGTAAAGATTCAGTTTGAATCCCACCGGAAGTTTGCCTGTGTACGACATTGCGACGGATGAAACCGTTTTTAATTTTTGTGTGATCGTCTCCATATCTTTATAATGAAGAAGCATCAAAAACTGGCTGTCGTTTATATATCCGAGCAGTTCGTCGAGCTGAAGTATATGGCTGAAAATGAGTTTAAGGTATACGAGAAGACGCAGCGTGTCGCTTTGACTGATGCGCTCTTTCAGATAATCAAAGTGCCTGACCTCGACTATAATGACGGCAAAATTCGTCGCCTTGCTGCGCGAAATGATATCGCCTGCGTCGTGCTCGAATTTGACGCGCGTCGCAACTTCGAGAGTCTTGTTGACCTCGGTCTCATCGCGTTTTTTCTTTTCCCTGTCGCTGTGTCTTGCGACGGCGAATATAATGATGAGAACGATAAGCGTCAGGAACAGGATGAGCGTTCCGAGGATCGACGTCATGAGCGCATATCCGCCGTCGCGAAGATCCGACGCACGGTACAAACAAATGACCGCAAACGGATCGGCAACGCTGTCCTTGATGCTGCTGACCGAAACAACGCTGTTTTCACCGTTTATGCTGACGGGGTACGCTGTCGAAGTGCCGTCGATTATACCTTGCCTGATATTGTCGATCGATTCTTTTTCGTTTGTTATTCTGTGCAGAAAATCGTAAATGTTGTTGTGTACGGCAATATCAAATCCGTCGCTTTTCATAAGCGCTACCGTCTCCCCGTCGAGAGTGCAGAAAAGAGACAGGCGTGAATTTGAAAGCTGATCGGTATCGTTCTGATTCAAAAACGAGAAAACCGTGAGCACCGGCACATAAATTACCACAGAGTCGGCGTAGCTGCAATCGACCAGCGGAACGATAAACGGAACGGCGGCAATATTATAATATCTGTCGTAAACGATGCCGGCGCACGTAAGTTCATTATTCTTTCCGAGTTCGAGTACGCTCGACGCTTCCATTGCGGGATCATACGCTTTCCCGTCGAAATCATATTCGACGCTGTCTTTGAAATAGCGCACGAACATGAGCCGGGAAAAATGCTCATCCTCGCGGAGTTGTTTGAGTCTTGACAGGAATACGTCTTTGCCTTCGGGAGCGGGATTAACAATACTCCGCGCGATCTGCTGAACGTTTTCCTTATACGTTACTATCGACGATTTCAGATTTGCGGATATTTCTCTTGAATAAGAAACGCTTATATCGCCCGCCTGATCCTGAACATCCTGCGAGTAGCCCGCTATCATCAGAACGCAGCCGCCGATAAAACCGATACCGATAATAACGGTGATCACTATTAACAAAATCCGCGAATTCTTTTCACCCTGTCTGTGCTGTTTCACCGTTAAAACCTCGTTTTGTGATTATTGTTCTGACTGCGCGCCGCCGTCATCGCCCGCATCGCCGTCTGTTTTTTCGTTCGCTTCTGCATCCGGAACGTCCGACGTCTCTTTGTTTTTCTCCGCTTTTTTCTCATCTGCGGCGCGGAGCTTTTCAATTTCCTGTTTTACAAGCTCGTCGATCTGCTCGCGGCGCTTTTTTTCGATAAGCTCCGTTCTCTCTTTTGTCGCTTTTACCATATCCGGAACGTAAAGCAAAAGAATTATCCCGAACATCAGCGTCACCGCGATGATAACGCCCGTGGGAGTTTGGAGCAGTCTTCCGAATACCGATAACATCGGAAGGTTGCGTTTGTATTTGCCGACTATGTTTTCGGCTTTTGCCGTGTAATTATCGGCAATGGAGTTGTTGTCGCCTTTTGTGACGAATTCCTCATGATCCCCGATCACCTCGATGACTCTGTGAGTATTGTATGCTCCGTCAAGCATCGGATCGTCTGATTTGAAAACTATTATATTATTCACTCTCACGTCGGCAGGCGTCGTCTTTTCGATAACTATATAACTCCGCTCGGGTATTTTCGGCTCCATGCTTGCGGTTTTTACCCACATTATCGCCTGACCGCCGATAAACGTGACTTCTCCTTTGATATTGCCGCGCAATATCAGAAAGAGCGCGACGATCATCATAAAGATCACAACGTAACCGATAACGGTAACGATGACCTTAAAGACGTTTTTTTTCTTATCCATCACTATTGCCGTTAACCTTTTATCTTTGTCTTATTGTATGGACGTCTGATCCTCTTGCGGCTCTTTGATCTCTTCTTCTTGAGCGGCGGGAGATTTTCTCTGACGGGTTCTTCTTCGTCCTCTTCCGCTCCCTCTTCCTCGATTTTGATATTTTCGAGCGTTTCGAGTATCTCGTCTTTTATCAATCTTATTTCGTCGTTGTCCGTCGCTGACGGGAACTTGTTGACAAGCCCGTTGATGATCGCCGCATAATCGGCGATCGTCGGTTTATTATCCTCCGCTTCTTCCTCTTCGGATTTTTCGGGTTCCGGATCGGAATACTCGGGCACGGGAGCCGGTTCTTCGATGTAAACGGGAACGGTGTACTCGTCCTGCCCGTTATCGCGCATGACAGCGGCCGCGTCAAGCGCAACGCCGAGCGACTGCGCCATCAGCTCGTCGTCGAGCGTCATCGTCAAACGTCTGCTGACAGACGGCATCGGGACGCGCTTTTCGATTTCAACGTCAAACTCGTCGGTATTATCGAGATCGGTGATCTCTCCGACTATCTTCGGACGCAGTTCTTCAGTGATCTGACTTGCGAGCGTCGCGTCCATCTCGAATTCGTTGTTGATATTATGCCTGAAAATCAGGTATTGAAGCGCGAGCGAAGAATAAATCTCATTTATGTATTTTTCATCGATTTTTTCGAGATTTTCCTGGACGAGCATGCTGTATCCGGCGTTTTCGTAAGATTCGATAAACTGCCACAAAGCGAGGCACTGACGCATATTTTTGTTTTTAAGGATCGCGTTCGTTCTCATAACGGGAGGTCTGATGTAGCTCTGCCCCATGTTCTGAACGAACTCTGATTCCGCGTACGTATTCACTACCTGATGCAGCTTTTCGACGCGGCGCCAGATGTCAGTCGTGTAAAGATAATTTCTCGTCGCCTTGTCATTGCCTTCTTCGGCATTCTCGGATATTTCCAGTTTGAAATTTACATTGACTCTTGCCGAAGCGTGATCGAAGCTGTCGCTGAAAACAAGACTCGTCGTTTTCTCATCCTGACCTGCCTTTTTGGCGATTTGATACCGCCTGTTGACGAAAATATACAGGCGGTTGATCAGCGTGTTTATAAATTTATTTTCGTATGTTTGAAGCGTTTCCTCACGATAGACGTTCAGAATTTTAGTCGGAGTGATCTTGTCTCCCTCGATCTTTGAGATATAGTTCGTGTGCTGGGAAAGGTGTTGGAGCGAGCGAACGGAGATATTTCTCGTAAGCTCGATCGGGAGCACCTCTTCCCTCTCTTCAATGAACTTCGAGGGATTTCTTATGATAACGTCGAGCGCGGGAAGCGTGTCTTCGATTATGTTGACCCACGTTTCGTCTATCGCGCGAAGCATATATCGCTTTTTGAGCTCAACCGACGCGTCGCCGCTCTTCATCATCTTGAGGACGTACGGCATGATCTCGTGCTCGTTTTCCATGCTGTTGATAAAGACGTTCGCGTCGTTAAACACACGGCGGAAAACGCTGTCGCTCGTATCAGCCGAAATATTATTATTTTCCGCCACTGCCGTTCACTCCTTTTAAGATCAATACGTCATTTTCTGCAGACGCTGCAGGAATGCGATGCACTCTTTCATCAAGCCCTTGCCGAACAGGTTGTCAAGATACATGATAAGTCCGCGTATCTCGTCCCTGATGAGCGAAAGGTTAAGCCCCTCGAATTTACGGAACACTTTTGTCGCAAGGATATAGTCGATGCCTTCGACCTCGGTCCCGCCGCACGCGACGTAAACCGGAACGAATGTCTTGAGCTGTTTTATGATACGGTTACCGAAAGCAACTCTGAAATGCTCGATAACGTAAAGGTCAAGTTTGCTGATCGTGTCGAGCATCTGTTCGCTGACCGGTCCCTCTTCGACCGCCTTCTTATAAAGGCCCTCGACGTAGGAATAACTGATATTCTTCGCCGGAGTCTGCGGCGCATCGAACGGAATACCCTTGCTGTCAAGGTTGATGACAAGCGCACGGTCGTAAACCTTATCCGATACGGCGAACGTCGAGTCGTCGTTGTTGGCCGTTCCTATGTACCACACGTTCTGCGGTATCTGTAATTTACCCTCGGGCAGATGAAGCGGGTCGTTCGGCCACGACGACGGGACAAGTTCGATCTTCCACTCTTCCGCGTTCGGCATTTCGAGGATGGAAAGCATTTCCGCAAAATAATACTCCACGCGCGCGATGTTCATCTCGTCGAGGATGATGATATTGATGTCGTCGTTATACGACGCTTCGTATATTCTCTTGAGCACCTCGGTCTCGTTGAATTTCTTCGTAAATTCATTGAAATAGCCGAAAAGCTCCGTTCTGTCGCGCCATGACGGCTGAACGGACGCGATCGTCGCGTCGTTCCGGAAATACTTGCCCATAATATACGGCAAAGACGTTTTACCTGTACCGGAAATACCTTGCAGAAGAATGAGCTTCGTTGAAGCAAGGCCGGCGATCATCAGGCGGATCGTCTTGATCTCATAATACAGGCGCGAATGCGAGCACGCAAAGTATCTGATATCGTCGCACAGCTCTTTAAGCGACATTGTAACGTCGTAAGCAGGCGGCGTGTAATACTCGTATTTCTCGTCGACGGCGGACAGACGGAAGAAACGTCTATCGTCGCTGACCTCAGGCATGGACGAACCGGAAGCCGCTGTCGTCGTGACGGCGGTCGTTCCGCCGCCTCCCGCGAGCATTTCCGCGCGGGCGATCCCCTCGGGCGTATCCGTTTCGAGCAGGCGCTTGACCTCGTCGTACGTGATGCCGGACGGGTCGAGCTTCATTGCGAGAATGCGCTCCTTCTCCGCCGTGAGTTTGACAACGTCGCGGTGGAGATCCGCGATCTCTTCAAGCAGATCTTCGTTTCCGACAAGCGACTTGCGGAAACGCAGATACTTGCGTATCGCAAGGACGATGAGGAAAATGACCGCGAACAAAATACCGTACGCCAGAATGACAGAGAGTACACAAAGTATCCATCCGAGCGCGTTGAAATCGCTCTTGTAGCGGTTGAGAATATCGAAGAACTGCGGGAAATTGAACATTGTGATTATCGCGTTGAAAATTCCCTTAATGCCGCCCCAAATCGCACTGAGTATTGTAGTTACAAACGCAAAAAACCAATTCAGAAAAGCATCCAAAATTTAATTACCCCTTAGTGATGATAGTTGTGCGGGAATGCGTCCCGCGCGCGTTTATTCAGCGTCCGTTTTCGGCGCTTCTTCTGTTTGTGTTTCTTCCGCGGGAGCTTCTTCGACGGACGCCTCCTCGGCGAGAGTCTCTTCCGCTGTCTCTTGCGCCGCAGCTTCCTCCGCCGATTTAGATTCGGCCTCTTCCGCTTCCTTCTGCGCCTGCTGCTGACGGATGTATTCCTCGATTGCGCGCTGGCGGATAAGCTCCTCGTCGGCGGCTGTTATCTGCTTCTTACCCGAGTTCTTGACCTCATACAGCTTGCGGAAGAATACAACAAGCTCGTAAACGAAGAACAATACGAGCGGCAGAACGACAACGACAAGGAATCCCGTCGGCTGCTGGAGGAAATTGAGCACCGAGCCGAGCGCGGGTATTCTGTCCTTCTCCGTGCATTTGCAGATAACGTACTGCCAGCTTACAGGCGTTGTGTCGGCAGCTATATTTCCGTCGCCTTTCGTGCGATACGAAACTTCGCCGTCTTCGCCGGTGATAACCTCGGTGATCCTGTGCGTGTTGAGATCGCGCACACCGTCGCCGTCAAGGTCGCCCGCCGCGTATGTAATGATGTCGCCTACTTTCATGTCTTTCATCTGTTCGGGAGAGAGTTTCGTACCGATGATGATATCGCCGACCTTGAACGTCGGCTCCATGGACGGCGTCTGAACAGTGAGTATCGCTTTGCCTCCGATGGAGGGTATGCCGTCTGCGTTTGCCTGCGCCGCGAACGCGAGCACGGTAACGACAATGGCAAACGCAACGAATACCCATATAAGTACGTTGCCTATAATGCCGAGAACTTTCTTGACGTTGCTTTTTCCGCTTTCCATAATTTTTGTCCTTTCGTGTTTAACAAGATAGAATCTTGAAAAATTACAAGTTTGCTCGCGCACTCGCGCGAAAAGAGTATTTTATCTCAAAATACACCATGATATTGTTTATTATATAATAAATAAAACGATTTGTAAAGATGTTTTTATGATTTTTTACAGCAAATAAGGCAAAATCACAAGAAAAATGTCTTTTTATGTGAAAGCGTGGCGCCGCGGCGCAAAAAAGCTCCATTGTAAAGTTGGCTGAACAAAACAAAAAACCGGTCGCGTCCACCGGTTTTTGTATGTAATTTAATACTTTGGCCAAAAGATTAAATCGGGTTTCCAAGTGGCGCGGAAGCGCCACTTGGAAATGTGAAATGTGTTATGCTAATTGATTGGATTATGCAGCAGGAGTAGCTGTTACATCGAACTGGAGTCCAAGCGTTACACCAAGAAGATTGGCTTTATTGTTGGTGTAAACATTTGCTGCATCACCATCAACATACAGATAAACGGTCACCGTAACTACTGTAGTAGACGTTAAAGGTGTGTTGCTTCCTTTAATGTCTATAGCATTGCCATTATCGCTACTGTTGATTGCAGCATATCCACCATCACTTGTTATGATAATTGCTTTAACGGCAGAAAGGTCACCCTTACCATCTTCAGGTGTACCCACCTGAGCAAAAGTAGGAGTAACTGTAAGATTGGTTGCGGTATTTGATCCTACGGAAACGGTCATGTATACAGACTGAACATCAACATAGTCCGTAAATGCTACAAGCTGTCTTGCGGAACCAGTAAGCATCGTTGCAGCGGCACTTGACGAAGCGGTTGCTGTATACCAGTTTGTTACCACCGCTGCCGTTGCAGCATTTGTAACTTGTACGCCTGCAGTAGTAATCGTAGCATCATTGACTGTCTTACCAGATGTTGTCAAATAATCTGCCTGATCGGAAGTAAGGCACGGCGCCGCAGGGAACAAACTCTTAGGTCCATCTAAAGTTACAGTTAATAGATTTTCACCTTGAATGGCGCTTGCAGTTGTATTGGTTTTACTAATGAGCAGATACGTGTTATTTGATTTTGCAACAACCTGCATGCCGGTCGCTGTTACTCTCGTGTTCATCGAGAACCATGCAAACGTCGATGTTCCGAGGAGTACCGCAGAAACAAGGAGCATTGCAAGTGCGGGAATTAATTTTTTCATTGTTTTCATTGCTTTTAGAAAATCTCCTTTCATAGTTTCGCAATGGTAAATTTATCTAAAAACATTTTTACCCGCCGGCAAAAAGTTTTTATTCGGAATTTAATTGGGTTTGATAATGTGTTCGTTCGAGTCGGATACGACCTCCATTACCATGTCGATTTTGAACTCACCGCCGAGTATCTTATCGACACAGTCGGGGTCGTTCCCTTCAAGCCAGATGACAACGGTATATTTCGTCACGTCTCCCGGCGCGAAATCCTGTATTATTCGTTTCACAACGGTGTTGCCCGCCTGGAAAGCGGTAGTGCCCGGTTCGGGACCTTCGACGCCGTCCGTTCTCGCGTAGGCGAAATCTTCATACACTCCGTCAACATAGAGGCGTATTCGCGCGGCCTTCTCGATCTCAAGCGTCATATTTGCGATATAAATCTCGTACGAGTAGTCAACGGTGTATTTGCCCGCGTTTTTGCAGTAGAACGTATAAGCGATATAGTTGTCCCCATTGTGCGGCCCGTCGATATTATCGAGCCAGTCGGGAAGATCGCGCCCGTCAATATTTGTTATCGTTTCCGATATTTCGGCGTTCAGTCTTGACGTGTAGCCCTCAAAGCCGGGCGATTCGGACAAGGTGAGCGCGTAATCGAGGTTATCGAACTTATTGACCGAAACGGTGAAAGCGCCGAAGCGCATATAAAGCACGGAAACGACGTAACCGACGATCAGTATGAGCGCCGCGACGACTATTGATATCGGGATGATCTTGATCATTGCGCGGTAGCGCTTGACCTCGGCGGCCGTTCGCCTGAGTGGTGTTACGGCTTTATTATCTCTTGCCATCAGATCTCCTCCTCTTTCTGAGAAGTTGCTTCATCAAGAGTCATCCGCAGCCGTCCGTGTATCACGTTTCCACCGTAATTCGACGCGGGGATGTAGCCGAAGCAGTCCGAGCGGGAAAGCGCGGCTATCTGCTCATCGTTAAGCACTCCGTCCGCGACGATCTCCGCAGGGAGTGCGCGCAGGAACTGGATGAACTGAAGCACGACGCGGTTTTTCACGCGGGAGCTGAGCATTTGCGTCAGTTTCGTGTCGAGGAGAACGAGATCGACGGGCAGGTCGATCAGGTTTGCGACGGGGCAATCGTCCGCGCCGCAGCCGCTGATCATCGTTCTGACTTTGAGCAGCTTTAATCCGAGGAGCGACAGCTTTACCTGTTCCGCGTTCTCATAAAGGAGCGACTGCGGAAATTCGAGGCAGATCTTGTCGGGCTCGTCGAAGTTGTTTTCTTCCATCAGCGCGCGCATCCATTCGTAAAGGTCCGCTTCGAGCGCCAAAGACGGCGAACAACGCGCGGTTATGAATTCTATCTTGCGTCCCGCGGCCTCCATCTTGCGAACGGCGCGCATCGCCGCTTCAATGTTGAAACGGGAGAGGCGAACACCGAGCTCCGTCACGTCGGACGCATAGGAGTATTTTTCCGGCGGCACGACGCCGCTGACGATACTGTTGAGGTATGTAAAACCGCGATAAGCTATCGGGACTTTGCGATACGGGTGATTGATCTGCGAGTAGCGTGTCTCCATCGGTAGAATACCCGAGGCGATCGCCATTTCAAGATACTTTGAGTGCGCGAGCATTTCCCGCTCTTCATCGGAAGTAAGCTCGGGCTCTGCCGGAGCTTTTTCGGTCGCGGTCTCTTCCGTCTCGGGCGCGGCGACGATTTTTTCTTCGTCGGGCGCTATGGCTTCGATCGGCTGATTATTCAGTTCCGGCATTTGATCACCTTTCCTTTCTCCGCCGGGGGCGGCGCGGTCAATTCCGAAAATCGAACAGCCGTGGGCGGCATATTCTTCTGAAAAGCGGCTTTTGAATCTTCTTCAAAAAAAATAAGCCATTTTACTGCACAATACAGGGGTATTCTATCATGAAATGGGGTATTTGTCAAGATTTTTTTGACTTTTTGACGAAAAATGTAAGTATTTTTTTAACAAAACGCCGCCCGTGAAGATAAACGCGGGCGCGCGGTGATTTTTTTATGTAAAAAACGCAGGGTAAATTTAATTTACCTTAATCAAATCTCCCAGACATCGCCTTTGCCCGCCTTGAAGATCAGCTCTTGATTTTTAACGATGACTTTGGTGTGCGGCGGTACGGAGCTTGTGATGAATGCGCCGCCGCCTATGATGCTTCCCTCTCCTATCACGGTGTCGCCGCCGAGGATCGTAGAGTTGGAATAGACGGTGACGTTGTTTTCGATCGTCGGATGGCGTTTCACGCCGGCGAGCGCCTGCCCCTTTCGCGTCGACAGTGCGCCGAGCGTTACACCTTGATAGAGCTTCACGCGGTCGCCGATGACGGTCGTTTCGCCGATTACTACGCCTGTGCCGTGGTCAATGAAAAAATATTCTCCGATGACAGCTCCGGCGTTGATGTCGATGCCCGTACGGCTGTGTGCGTATTCGGTCATCATGCGCGGGATAAGCGGGACTTTCGCCGCGTAAAGAAGGTGTGCGATCCGGTAGACAAGGACAGCGAGCATCCCGGGATATGAAATAATGATATCCTCGCGCGATTTTGCGGCCGGGTCGCCGCTGTAGCCCGCCTCGACGTCCTTTTCAAGCGTCGTTTTGAGCGACGGGAGCGCGGCAATGAAATTCGTCGCAATATCCTCCGCTTGCTCGCGGAGCGCGTCGTCCGTCGCCGACGGGTCGTCGTGTTTAAGCGCGGATGCGATCTGTTCGCTGAGATCGTCGTGGATCTCGGAAAGTTCGTTGAAAATTCCTTTTTTCTCGCAGAAGCACTCGAAATATTCGGGAAAAAGGACGGCGCGGACTTTTTTTATAATGTCGCGCACCGCGTCCTTGCACGGAATGCTCTTATCGTAATCGGCGCGGTATTTTTCAAGCGCTGACGCGGTGTTTTCTATTGCTGAAAGTTTAGTGTTCTTCATTTTTTTGCTCCCAAAGCTGCTGCGCGAAGGTCGGCGATGGCTTTTTCGGCGTCGGCGGCGCCGAATACGGATGTGCCCGCGACGAATACGTCTGCGCCCGCCGCGGCCGCTTCTGCGATAGTGACGTTGTTGATGCCGCCGTCAACTTCAAGCTCGATGTTGTGATCGGCGGCGTCGATCATCGCGCGTACCGAGACGATTTTTTCAGTCATCGCTCCGATGAATTTCTGCCCGCCGAAACCGGGCTCGACTGTCATAACGAGAATGAGATCGACGTAATCAATGAGCGGTTCGAGCACGAATGCGGGCGTGTCGGGTTTTATAGATATTCCCGCTTTTTTTCCGAGCTCACGGATTTTTTTCAGCACTGCCTTTTGATCGTTGCAGCTTTCGTAGTGGATGGTGATAATGTCGGAGCCCGCGTCGGCGAATTTTGCAACGTAGCGCATCGGATCATATATCATCAGGTGCGTGTCGAAAATCATTCCGCTTGCGCCGCGCAGCGACTTTATAACGTCCGCGCCGAACGAAATGTTCGGTACGAAAGCACCGTCCATAATATCAAGATGAAGATAATCGGCTCCGCCGTCGGACACTCTTTCCACTTCGGCGCCGAGCTTTTTATAATCTGCCGCAAGGAGCGACGGTGCGATCTTTATCAAAGTCATTCCCTCCGATCTTTCGCTTATATCAAAATATGTTCATCGCCGCGTGGCGTGAACATATTTTTCTGTATTTTACAATTATTTTTGCGTTTTGTCAAGTGAAATATCGTGCGTGTGTATCTTTCCGTCAACTACCTGCGCCTTTGTCAGCGACAGATCGAAGCGACAGTACCTGCCGTATTCGCTCGCGACCGATATTGTTTCTCCGAGGTTATCCATTATCGTTTTACATATGTAAAGACCGAGCCCCATGCCCATTTTATCGAGGCCGCGGCTCTTGTCACTCTTGTAGAATCTGTCGAAAACGTGCGGCAGATCTTCTTCCGAAATGCCCTGTCCCTCGTTGTATACGCACACTTTTATCTTTGTCGCGTATTCCTTGATATCAATGACATATTTACCGCCGTCGCGCGAGAATTTCACCGCGTTGTCACAGATGTTGTAAAGCACCTGATTGACCGCGTCCTTATCCGAATAAGCGAACAGGCGCTCACTTGAAACGTTGAACTCGACGTCGAGATTCTTCTTTTCTATACGACTCTCAAACGAAAGCAGAATAATTCGCGCCATTTCGCAAATGTCGAAGTTTGATTTCTCGAATTTTCTGTTGCCTGCTTCCATGCGCGAAATATCGAGCAGCTGGGAAACGAGACGCGACAGGCGGCGAACCTCCTGCGCCACTATTTCAAGATAGTAGTTGTGCTTTTCGGGCGGGATGGCGCCGTCGAGTATACCGTCGATGAATCCCGATATGGTCGTCATCGGCGTGCGAAGATCGTGAGAAACATTAGCAAGGAAGCTCGAACGCATATACTCGTTGTTTGCCAGCGCCTCCGCCATTTTGTTGAACGAACGCGAAAGCTCCGCTATCTCGTCGCCGCCACTTTCGGGCAGGCGCGTGTCGAACTTACCGGCCGCGAATTTCTTTGTCGCGGCGTTCATCTGGCGAAGCGGAGAAACGATGCGCTCCGTCACAAAATAAACCGCGACAAGCGTCACTATCATCACCCACAAGCTTGCAAGGATGACGGTTCTGATCGTATTCACCGCAAGGTCGTTGACTATCCTCGGGTTATAGCACACGAACATTATACCCGCGCGCTCGCTTTGCGAATAGACAAGCGGAGTTATAACGACGCCGTAATTGGATGGGAAAAGATTGCCGAGCGAGCTTTGCGTTATAACCATATAATCACCCTCGCCGTAATCAAGCGCTTCCTCGTCGGTTATCGCTCCCGTGAACGAGCCGTCGGTCGAAAACTTGATGTTTCCGGCGGTGTCGGTGATCAAAATCGTCAGCGTCTCTGCGTTTTTGGAAAGCAGATTTATCATCGTCGTGAATTCCTTGACGAGCGACGACGCCGACGGGAATATCTTTTCCGACGACAGATAATTATATATGAGCTCCGATGTGTTGATCGCAACGTTCTTTTTCTGCGTGTTCGCGTACTGTATCGTCATGGAGCTGATGATCACGGTAAGTATCGAAAAACTGAGAAAGATGATTATCAGAAAAATCGAAATATACCGCGTAAAAATGCTTTTTTTCAAGAGAATACCTCTCAAATGCAGTATTTCGGCAGAGCTGTGCACCCTGCCGATATCGCTTTATGAAAATACCTCGAATTTGTATCCGACGCTCCAAACCGTTTTGAGAGTCCACTTGTCGCTGACGCCTTCGAGCTTTTCGCGCAGGCGCTTGATGTGAACGTCGACGGTGCGCGTATCGCCGAGATAATCAAAACCCCACACTTTATCGAGGAGCTGATCGCGCGTGAACACCTGATTTGCGTTCGACGCGAGAAAATATAGCAATTCAAGCTCCTTAGGCGGCAGATCGACTGTCTTTCCCTTGATCTTGAGCTGATATTTCTGTTTCGATATCTCGATGTTGTCGAATCGTATCGTTTCGTCGGCGGATTTGTCCTCGCGCGTCTTGCAGCGGCGGAGCACCGTCTTTATGCGGACGGAAAGCTCTTTCATGTCAAATGGCTTCGTCATGAAATCGTCCGCGCCGAGCTCGAGACCGAGCACCTTGTCAAACACTTCCCCTTTCGCCGTCAGCATGATGATCGGTACGTTCGAGATCTCGCGGATCTCGCGGCACACTTGCCAGCCGTCTTTTTCCGTCATCATGATGTCGAGAAGGATCAGGTCGGGAGAATACGTTTTGAAGGCCTCGACTCCCGCTGAGCCGTCGTGCGCCGTCGTCACCTCGTAAAACTCCTTTTCGAGATAAAGCTTTATCGCCTCGCATATGTTGAGGTCGTCGTCAATAACCAAAATCTTTGTTGCCATAGTAACCTCCGCTTATTTATTACGATTTCAGTATACCATCTATTTTTTTTATTGTAAAGTTTTTTCGGCGAAATTTACATTTTTTTTAAGTTTTTGACACATTTCGGTGCGGATTTATTGACTTGAACGCGATTTTAAGGTATAATCAACGTGTAAATTCATTCACAAAGCAAAGGAAGAAGAAAAATGAAACTCGGAATTGTAGGTTTGCCGAACGTCGGCAAAAGCACGCTTTTCAACGCAATAACAAACGCGGGCGCGATGTCCGCCAATTACCCGTTCTGCACCATCGACCCCAACGTCGGCATGGTTGCCGTTCCGGATAAGCGCCTCGACGCACTCGCTGAAATTTACCATCCCGAAAAATACACGCCCGCAGTCATCGAATTCGTCGACATAGCTGGACTTGTCAAAGGTGCGTCGAAAGGCGAAGGACTCGGAAACAAATTTCTCTCGCACATTCGTGAAACCGACGCGATCGTCCACCTCGTGCGCTGCTTTGAAAACTCCAACATTATTCACGTCGACGGCTCGGTCGATCCGAAGCGCGACATCGAAACGATAAATCTCGAGCTGATTTTCTCGGATCTCGAAATAATCGAACACCGTATAACGTCGGTCGAAAAGGCGATGAAGGGCGACAAGACGCTCGCGCCGAAGCTCGAGGCGTTAAGCAAGATAAAAGACGCGCTCGACAACGGAATCAGCGCCCGCGCCGTCGAGCTTTCGGACGAGGAAAAGGCGCTTGTTTCCGATACGGCGCTCCTTTCGATGAAGCCCGTCATTTACGTTGCGAACATCAGCGAGGATCAGATCGGCTCGTTCGAGGATACGGATACTTACCGCGAGCTGAAAAAGATCGCGGACGGCGAGGGATCGCAGCTGCTCACTATCTGTGCCGGAATCGAAGCTGAGCTTGCGGAGCTCGACGGAGAGGACAAGGCGGCGTTCCTTGCCGATCTCGGAATCAAGGAAAGCGGACTTGACGCGCTCATCCGAGCAAGTTATACTCTGCTCGGCTACATCAGTTTTCTGACGGCCGGACCGAAAGAAGTCCGCGCGTGGACGATAGTAAAAGGTACGAAAGCGCCGCAGGCGGCGGGAAAAATACACTCCGACATGGAGCGCGGCTTCATTCGCGCAGAGGTCATTTCCTTCGACGATCTGATGGCTTGCGGCTCGATGACGGCGGCGAAGGAAAAAGGCCTCATCAGAAGCGAGGGCAAGGATTACGTGTTTAAGGACGGCGACATCGTCGTCATAAGATTCAACGTGTGAGGTAAATATGCTTAAAATAGGTTATCACGTATCTTCGTCGGGCGGGTTCGTCTCGATGGCGCGCCAGGCGCTCGACGCGGGAGGCAACACGTTCGCGTTCTTCACGAGAAATCCGCGCGGAGGCGCGGCAAAAGAGATAGACGAGGGCGACGTTTCGGCTTTTATCGGTATTGCTGCCGAAAACGGCATTTCAAAGCTCGTGGCGCACTCGCCGTATACGCTTAATCCCTGCTCGCATGACGAGCATCTGCGCGAATATGCGCGCGACACGTTCGCGGACGACCTGATCCGCATGGAATACGTGCCCGGGAACTATTATAATTTCCACCCCGGCGCGCACACGGGACAGGGCGTTGAGATCGGTATCGGGCAGATTGCGGATATGCTGAACTCCGTTTTGAAAGCGGAACAGTCAACGACCGTCCTTCTTGAAACGATGTCCGGCAAAGGAAGCGAAGTCGGCTCAAAATTCGAGGAGCTACGCGAGATAATCGACCGCGTTTCGCTTTCGTCGCACGTCGGCGTTTGCCTTGACACGTGCCATGTCTGGGACGGCGGATACGATATAGTTGACGACCTCGACGGCGTGCTTGCCGAATTTGATCGCGTGATCGGGCTCGATCGGCTCAGAGCGATACATCTTAACGACAGCTTGAACAATCTCGGCGCGCACAAGGACAGACACGCACGCATAGGCGAAGGAAAGATAGGTTTTGAAGCGCTCTGCCGCGTTATAAACCACCCCGCGCTCTGTAAACTTCCGTTTATTCTCGAAACACCGAACGACGAGGCGGGATACGCGAAAGAAATTGCCATGCTGAAAGAAAAATACATTGGGTAAATAAAATTTACCTACAATAAAACATCCGATGAGTGCTTGATCATCGGATGTTTTGTTATTCAGAAATCAAACACGGCGCGGTCGCCGTCAAGCTTCAGCGCCGCGTCGAAAAGTTTGCCGTTTTTGGAGGTAAACCCTTCTATCTTCGACGTTTTACCCGTTTCGAGAAGAAGTTTTACGTTCGACGGAGAGATCACTCGCCCGCATATCACACCGCCTATCCTGAACTTGCATCCGTTTTCCTTGAACCCCGTGCAGGCGTAGCCGTAACGGGAACGGATGACGTCGCGCGAGCAGATCGGACATTTGCCGACGACGTCGCCGTAAAAGCCGATATCGGTATCCTTTTCGAGCGGCGCTTCCCTCTTTCTGAACACCTCGGAGATCTCTTCTTCGGCGAGCTTTACGCTGTCTCCGACGGTCATTTCTCCGTGGAAAACCATTTTCAGCGCCTTGCCCATCTCGCTCGTCTTGTATTTGTCCATCGAAATGTTCATTCTTCCGAGCGATTCGATAAGAAATTCGCCGCCCGGGAGAATGGTGTAAACGTCTTTTTTCAGCTCGATGTATTGACTGTTTCGTGCGTTGTCGATGATCCCCGTGCGCGTCGCCTCCGTGCCGAGCTCAAGCCCCTCGAAGATCGCGCGGTAATCCTCGGCGTCGTCCTCGTTTTCGGACGCCGCCGCTCTTTCCTCCTTGAACGGATTTTTGAGGTAGTTGTTCAGCGTTTCGATCGTGTAGTGCTTTGGCGCGGTCGTTTCCTTTTCAACGGGGTTAAAATCGACGTTCACCGTATCGCCGACGGCAAGTTTCGGGAGAATTTTATCCTTTTGTGTAAAATCGTCATATTTCGTCCATCCCTTTTCGATGATGACGGTTCCCTTGAGAGAAAATTCTTCAAGTCCGCCGAGGTCGATGACGATCTCGCTCTTTTCGGCGACGCATTCTTCGGCGCAGAAAACCGCGACAAATCGGCGCAAGATCGCCGAATAGACTTTGAATTCGTTTTCGTTCAGCGCCGATTTCTGCGGGATCTTATACGTCGGAGTCAGCGCCGAGTGAGATTCGATTTTAGAATCGTCGAAAATCTGCTTTCCGTCCTTGAAAGTCACAGGGTAGCCGAGATTTTTGACGTTTTTCAGAATTGCCTTCATCTTGTCTTTTTCGGCTTCGGCAAGGTATTCCGAGTTCGTTCTCGGATACGTCACGTACCCCGATTCGTAAAGTTTCTGAACGATGTCGAGCGACTCGTTCATCGGCATTTTGTATTTCTTTCCGAGGAAATTCTGAAGCTTTGACAGCGAAAACAGCTTTCCCGGCGCGATCTTGTCCTTTTTCTTTTTTACGTCTTTGACGACGGCGACGGCGGCGTTGTATTCATCGCACAGCGCTTCGGCTTTTGCCTTGTCTTTTTTGTCGAATTTTTGCTTTGAGGTTAATTCGACGATCTCGCCGCCCGTCTCCGCTTTGCTCTGAATTGCAAAGTAAACGTCGGGAACGAAGTTTTTGATCGTTTTATCCCTAT
>JAFXWT010000344.1 GCA_017542695.1 Clostridia bacterium | reverse complement strand
GGCACCGGCGGGACCATCGCGGTATCCGCGGTCGGCGGACTGATCGTCGGCATCGCCGGCGCAACGGCAGTACTGCTCCCCAAAAAGAAAAAAGAGCAGGAACCCAAACCCGCTGAAGCATAAAAACCAAATTATAATCTGATCAGGAGGATCAAACAATGGGATTGTTCAACAAGAAAAACAAAAACACCGACGGTAATTCAAGTAAATCCGCCACACTGAAAATTTCCGTGTCAAACGAAGGCGCGGAATACACCTTTAATGTCGAGGGAAGACTTGACACGAATACGTCCCCGGAGCTCGAAGCAAAGATCAACGAAGTTATCGGCAACGTAAATAAGCTGATCATCGATCTCGGTAATCTGGAGTACATCTCCAGTGCCGGACTTCGCGTTCTTCTCGGCGCGGCTCAGGTCATGGAAGGCAAGGGCGATATGGTCGTACGCAACGTCACCGAGGCGGTCAAGGAAGTATTCGATCTGACCGGATTCAATCATGTGTTCACAATCGAATAAGAGAAATGAATTGCCGTACCAACGGCAGAGAGTCTGAAAAACGGAGATAACGTATGAAAAAGAAACTAAAAGATTTAAAGTTTTACGGATTGATCTATATGATCGCGTCTGCGTTTTTCATCATGGCGATGAGCGTGCCTTTCTTTACGGAAGAAGCGCTGTTTTCGCGTTTGTTTGATTCCGGCGTGGATACCATGGGCGCGCTTATCTGCGCGGCGCTGTTTTACGGATGTATCAAGCAGGATGGCGACGGATCGAGGATATTCAGAATACTGATCGTTCTTGTATGCTCCTGCTTTACGGTCAACGAAGTAATGATTTACGTGTTGATCGCCGCTCCGGAGCATACCGTGACCGGCTTCATCTTCTGTATGTTAAGCAAACTCCTCGATCTTGCGCTGATCTATCTGTTTTATCTGTATGTAAAAGCGACGCTCGGATTTGAAGGGAAATTTGCAAAGATCGTGGACAAGCTCATCCCCGTTCTGCTTGTCGTTCAACTGATCATTCAGCTTTCAAACATTTTCCTGCCGGTCACCTTCTTCGTGAACGCGGAGGGATACCATGTTACGAGTATCGTCCTTTTAGAGGAAGTATTCCTTGTCGTGACGTCCGTCCTGACAACAATACTGATATTTATGTCAAAGAACCCTTTCCACCAGAAAGCGGCTGTTTTGACGTTCATATTCTTGCCGCTCGTTGAGTACGTCTTTCTCGGCGGAACCTTCGGCGAAGCGAGCCAGTACGGTATCGTTCTGATGTCGCTGATCGTGATGTACTGCGTCATTTTCAACTTCAAGAGCAGCAAACTTGCCGCTACGGAGACCGAACTGAATATGGCGACGGAAATTCAGATGAGTATGCTGCCTTTGACGTTTCCGGCGTTCCCGGACCGCTCTGAGTTCGATATTTACGCTTCCATGGACCCGGCGAAGGAGGTCGGCGGAGATTTCTACGACTTCTTTCTGATCGATGACGATCATCTTGCCGCCGTTATCGCGGACGTGTCCGGAAAGGGCGTGCCGGCTGCTCTGTTCATGATGTCGTCGAAGATCCTGCTGAACGACCACGCAACGATCGGGGGCTCCCCCGCGGAGATCCTTGAACGCGTGAACAAGCTTGTCTACGCTAACAACAAGGCGCATATGTTCGTGACCGTGTGGCTCGGTATTCTCGAGATCAGCACCGGAAAGCTCACCTCGGCGAGCGCCGGGCACGAGTATCCGATGATCAACGTGAACGGCAAATATGAACTTCTTAAGGATAAACACGGGCTGGCGATCGGCGCGATGCCGAATTCAAAGTATAAGGACACGGAGATAACGCTT
>JAFXWT010000343.1 GCA_017542695.1 Clostridia bacterium | reverse complement strand
TTCTTCTCGAATGTTTCACAACATCCTCAATGAGTATGCCGACGTCGTGGATATGACAAGGTTTATTGATTATCGATGAGGAGGCGCTATGCAATGAAAGACGATCTGAAATGTGTTGGAATTTGGGGACAAAGGCACTATCAGCATTTGAAAGCTACCAAGCCGAGCGTAATCGGCGTGATGCGGCTGAACGGTTGCTTGAACTCTTATCTGCGCGAGGTCAACGAGCAAGCGGATGAAATGGTTTTTCAGCTGGTAAAACAATTTGTCAAGCAAGAAGGCGTCACCGAGGAACTCAAGCGCCGCGACCAACTCGCCTGGGTAGCCGCGATGAACAACATCCGCGACCGTGTAAATGAAATCGTCATGAACGAGGTGATTTTTGTATGACGGTACTGGAAGATCTGTGGTATGGTAACATTGACCCGCACGAAACAGTCCTGAATGACGACCGACGTTTCAAGAACCTACTCGCTTTAATGGGCAGGAATCGTGATAAGTTTGAAACGATCCTCTTTCTCGCAAACAAGGCGGATGAACTCGGCCTGAGGGCGATCCTTCAAATTGAAAGTGCGGACGGCAAGATCGCAAGGACGGTCAAAGATACGACTAAAACCAAAGATCAGACGATCCTTACGCTGGATTCCATGCAGTCGACGACTATGGCGGACGTGGAAAACGGCGTTACGTACCTTTCGATCATGGAAAAGAACCTTGAAGTCCTGAAGGACGCGCTGAAGTGAGGAGGACGATTCAAAAGTGGCACTGCTCACCTGTCAGGATCTTTCGCTCGGATACGACGGGCAAAAGATTGTTTCCGAATTGAATTTTCAGGTCTCGTCCGGCGATTATCTGTGTATAGTCGGAGAAAACGGCTCCGGAAAAAGCACGCTTATGAAAACGATACTCGGCCTGCAGGCGCCGATCGGCGGCAAGATCCTGACGGGTGACGGCTTAAAACCGAACGAGATCGGGTATTTGCCTCAACAAACGGTCGTACAGAAGGATTTCCCCGCGTCTGTCTGGGAGATCGTTCTGTCCGGCTGCGGCAACAGAACGGGACTTCGTCCTTTCTATAATAAAGCCGAAAAGCAAACGGCAAGAGAGAACGTCGAAAAAATGGGACTGACGTCGCTCTCTAAACGGTGTTATCGCGAGCTTTCGGGCGGTCAGCAGCAGCGCGTCCTGTTGGCCCGCGCGCTTTGCGCCACGCGGAAAATGCTTTTGCTTGACGAACCGGTCTCGGGGCTCGACCCCAAGGTCACCTCTGAAATGTATGATCTGATAGAGTCGCTTAACAAAAAAGACGGTATAACCGTCATCATGATCTCTCACGATATCGAAGCCGCCGTGAGATACGCCGATCATATCCTCCATATCGGCCACGACGTTTTTTTCGGTACGAAGGACGAATACGTCAAAAGCGCGTCCTCAAAAGCGTTTTTGAAGGGCGGTGAGGCAAATGGCTGAGCTTGTGGAAAAACTGTCTCTGTATATGCAGTATCCCTTTGTCCGATATGCGCTGATCGGGGGCGTGCTGATCGCACTCTGCTCGTCGCTTCTCGGCGTAACGC
>JAFXWT010000039.1 GCA_017542695.1 Clostridia bacterium | reverse complement strand
TGCCTATGAGCTGACCGGACAGCAGTATGATCTCTTCGGCTCGACTGCCGCGGTAAAAGCGGTCTTTGAAGAATCGCAGGCCGCCGTAAACGACGCGGCGGAAGCCTATGGCGAATCTGTAAAAGTTACTGACGAGTTGCTTGTACAGTACGACGCCCTTTCCGGCGAGATCGAAAAGACCACCGATGCGACCGAGGATAACACCGACGCGATCGAGGGCTCGAACAGCGCCATCGACGAGCACGCCTTGAAGGTCAAAGAACTCACCGAAAACCATTACAAAAAGCTCGTGGACGCCGCCACGGACATATTTAAAAAAATCGACGAGACCACGGAGCTGTCCATGGAGAAGATCGTCGATACCCTCAAGCACAACCGCGACGCCATGCTCCGCTACGAGGAGAACATGCGCATAATCGCGGAGCGCGGCGCGTCTCAGGCCGCGCTCGAATACCTCGACAGCCTCGGCGTCGAGCAGGCGGGCGTTATCGACCTTATCGCCAAGTCGACCGACGAAGAGTTCGCGGAGTTCATGCGGACCTTCGACGGCAACGTCAACATTGCCAAAAATTCCGCGCGCTCGTGGGGCCGTGCCGTGGGCGACGGTATCGTGGGCGGCATGAAGGAAAAGGAAAGCGAGGTCGAAAAGGCCGCGAAGCGCCTTGCTCAGAGGGCCGAAAAAGGCTTTACGACCACACTGGAGATCAAATCCCCGTCCCGCGTATTCTATCGCGACACGCTCAACGTAGGCCGCGCCGTCGAGCTTTCACTGCGCGACAGCGCCGCCGAGGTCGAAAAGGCCTCCGGCTACCTTGCGCGCTCGCTCGAAAGCGGCTTTGATCCTTCCGTCGCCGCGCCCCTGGCGCTCAGTCCGCGCATGGGCGGCACTCCCGCCATCCCCGGCACGCCCGGCGCGGGAAACACCTATAATTACTACGTGAGCGACCCCTCGCCGGCATTTTACGAGGCCGTGATGCAGGGCGTCAATCAGAGATTCGGAGGGTTGTATGCGTAAACTGTGGCTTGAGATCCCGGAGATATCCTCCGCGATAAGCCTTTCGGGCGAAGAAAGCATCAACGGCACGGAGATAGGCTCGGTCGACGGGCTCTATCTCACGCGCCTGAGCGGCGGCGTCAAAGCGACCGACCTCGCCGGGCTCGGCTATGCCGCAAACACCGGCTATTCGTTCGTCGAGCCGTTCGGCTACGTCGAGACGAAAAACGAGATCGAACAGCCCGCCGTCTCGGGCAACATAAACCTACTCTCAAGCGCCGGTATTGACGCCTACGCGCGCTTTATGGCGTTTGTAAGGCTCGTGCAGGGCCGCAAGCTGCGCCTGCGTTACAGCCCCACAGGAGGCTCCTATGCTAGCGCTGCATACATGGACGGCGCATTGACGAAGCTGCTCAAAACCGAGAAATCGGCCTCGCGCCTGCAGTGCCCGTTCGAGTTCCGCGGCACGGCGCCGTTTTATACGCTCGCCTCAAAGGCCGAGGCGACACTTGCGGCGAATGCGGTGCTGAATATCTCGCCCACCTCGGGCGAGTTGTCGAACTACCGCAACGCATTCACGCTGACGATTGCGATCAACCAGAGCACCCCGACGACGCCGTTGATCGCTCAGATCTATCACTATAACAGCGGCGCGCCCGTCGCGCAGCTCGAACTCAACGCGGCGCTTGCCAAAAATGACGTCATAGTATGGAGCTCCGACCCCGAAAACCCGCGCGTCACGCTCAACGGATCCGATCAGATCCTTGCCGGCGCGGTCAACCTGGGCAAAAAGGTCTTTGATTCCGTGACCGGCTCCGATCTGCGCTTCACGGCGAACAACGCCGTGAAGGTCGCGACGGAGTATAAGGCTTATAACTGGAGCGTGTGACATGTACGACTTTGCATATTTTTACGCGCTCCGCACGCTCACGCTGCGTCTTACGGCCCGCGTTGTCTATCACGATCTCGAGCTGACGCCCTATGGCAAAAAGCTCTCGACGATCCGCATAAAAGGGCGCGTCGAGCTGAGCGAAAACATGATCGTCCAGGTCGACAGGTATCTTTACGTGCTCGATTCGTGC
>JAFXWT010000038.1 GCA_017542695.1 Clostridia bacterium | reverse complement strand
TTTGACGTGCATCGTCTGATCCTCGGGCGCGATCTCATTATCGGTGGGGTGCGGATAGACTACGAAAAGGGGCTCGACGGACACAGCGACGCGGACGTCCTCGTACACGCGATCATGGACGCGATGCTGACCGCCGCGGATCTCCCCGATATCGGACATTATTTCCCTCCCGACGATCCCAATTGCGAGGGCGCGGATAGTATCGTACTCCTCGGCAAGGTACGTGATTTGATCAGAGAGCAAGGCTTAATCACGGGGAACGTCTCCGGGACGATCATCGCCGAAGCGCCGAGAATGGCGCCCTATCTTACCAAGATGGAGGAGCGCGTCGCGGAGGCAGTCGGGATCGGCGCGGATCGGGTGAAATTTGCTGCGACGACGACCGAGGGACTTGGCATCGTGGGCGAGGGAAAAGGGATCGCCGCCGAGGCGAGCGTCCTGCTTTTCCCGCTGAAGAATTGACTTTCGCGCGCCCGCGTGATACAGTAAATAAAAGAGGTCGGAGAAAATGACGATCAAAGTAAGGAAAAGAAACTTAATGGCGAGGATCTATATTCGGCGCGCGCTGAAGAAGATCGCAAACGACCTCGTCAATGCCGCCGAACGGGGCGTTGGCGCGGGCGACGAGGTGCTGTATCGGCTCCCCGGCGTCTTCTCCATGAGTATCAGCTACCATGATCTCGGCATCCGATTGATCAAGGAGGCGAATGCCTTCCGAATTATGGAAAAGTCGGAAAAATCCGAAGAAGTTCTCTCCATAAAGATCCTCGATCTCGCGGCGCTCACCGATCTCAGAGAGCATAAAGCCACCTGGCAGAAATTATATGCAGAGGGTAGACTCGTTTTCGCGGGCAAGGTGGAGTATGCGGCAGCGATCATCCGCGTGATCGCTGGGGGCGACAAGGTGTGCCTGCGCGGGAAGAAATATCGCAATTTGTACGGAGAATAAGTTATGCGCAAATATTTTCAGTTTCAAAACGCAGCGAAGATCAACTGTGGCGAGGCGGCGCTCCTGACCATCGGGAAAGAACTCGCCTATCTCGGCGCGAACAAACCGCTCGTCCTTGTGAGCGCAAACGCGGAGAAACTCGGTGTGAAGGAGAAAGTCCTCGAAGCGATCTCTCGCGACGGGATCAGGGACATCGTGACTTCCTGTGTGCCGAATAGCGTAGAGATCGACTATGCGAAAGAGCAGAAAGCGGCATATACCGCAGAGAAGTGTGACTCAATCGTTGCCGTCGGCGGCGACGAGGTGATGGATACCGCGAAGTGTATTAAGCTGCTTTTGTCGCAAGAATGGGACGAGATCCTCCCCGTCGTCGCAGAAAGCGCGGTGAAAGGGAAGGATATACCGCTCATCGTGATCCCGAGCGAAAACGGATCGGGCAAAGAGGCGAACGGATACGTGGAGGTAGGAGAATACTATCTCTCCTCTCCCGCGCTCGTCCCGAACGTCGTGATCATCGATGAGAACGTCACGATGGCTGCTCCCGCGCGCGAAGTCGCGGCTTGCGGCGTATATGCGCTGGCAAACGCGATCGAAGCGTATATCGAAACGGAAGAAACGGATATTGCGAGCATTTATGCGGAAAAAGCGATCGTTTTGCTCAGCAAACACTTGCTCGTCGCCGTGCGCGACAGCGGAAATGCGGAGGCGTGTCGAGCCGCGGCGCTTGCGGGAACGCTCGCCGGTATCGCCTACGGCGCGAATCCCTACGGCGCATCTCACGCACTCGCGGAGGGACTTGCAGACGTAACGGGAGAGCCTCTCGAGGAAATGTTTGCGTTGACTCTGCTTCCCGCGATAGAGAAGGCGAAAGAAAAGTACGAAAGCCGCATTAAATCGTTGTATTATCTGCTTGTAGGCGCTGATGAATACGCCGAAACGCCCGATTCCGAGCGCGCGGCGAAGGCGATCGGCGCCGTCGAAAGGTTGCTTGTCGAATTGCAGAAGGACGGAGGAATGCCGATCAAGATTTCCGCGACTAAAATCGCACGTGAGAACTTCGGATCGATTGCCGATGCCGCGATAGACAAAAGGGCGTCTATTACCGCGTTCGGACCGATAGAAAAGACGACCTTTTTGGAGATGCTAAACGCCGCTTACTGAGTGTTCCACGTGGAACAAAGGACGACGATAATGTGGATGTTCCACGTGGAACATCCATTTTTATATTATAGAGAAAATATAAATATATTCGGAATAATAGGAAATTATCGATCTATTATTTTCTCTCTGTTCATATCCTTTCGATGGGCGTCCGGGGTGCTGTTGTGCGAATATTTGCATCCGACTTGCCGTGCGACTGTAGGTCTTCGCCGTCGGTTTGTGTCGGTTGTTCCACGTAGAACATTTTTACTTTCCTCTTGCGCTCGGGCGCTATCTTTGGTATAATGTTACAAGAGGTGATTTTTATGAAAATCGGTTTT
>JAFXWT010000342.1 GCA_017542695.1 Clostridia bacterium | reverse complement strand
GGAGACGATAGAAAATATGATCGGAGAAAAATATAAAGAAAGGAGCCCGGAAAATGGAGGAGCTTAACGGAAAAAAAGTCGGTTTTGCGATGTGCGGCTCATTCTGTACGTTTGCAAACTGCTTTGAAACGCTCGGAAGACTCTTGGCTTACGGGTGCGATATATTACCGATAATGTCATTCAACGCGTACGGCACGGACACGAGGTTCGGCAGTGCGGCGGAGCATGTGAAGAGGCTCGAAAAGCTCTGCGGAAAAGAAGTGATACACACTATCGCGGACGCGGAGCCGATAGGTCCGAAGAAAATGACGGATGTAATGCTCGTCGCAAACTGCACGGGAAACACACTTGCGAAGCTCGCGGCGAGCATTACGGATACTCCCGTTACAATGGCGGTCAAGAGCCATTTAAGGGGAAACAGACCCGTGCTGCTGAACATAGCCACGAATGATGCCCTCGCGGGGTCGGCGAAAAACATATTCTCGCTGATTAATTACAAGAATTATTATTTTGTTCCGATACGTCAGGACGATCACAGAAACAAGCCGTTCTCGCTGATCGGCGACTTTGACAGAATACCCGAGGCGCTTGTTTCCGCGCTGAAAAAGACTCAGATACAGCCGTTTCTTCTGGAGAAAAGTACATAGATCTTTCGCCTGCGCGGCGGGCGGCGGACGAGCGTCCGCGGGCACTCGCCGCCGTAGAACGCAGAGACTTATTATGCTTCGGCACGCGGCACCTCGATTGAACACTGTCCCGTTTCAGAACAATAGCGTACACGATAAGCCGCTAAAGACATTTGTACAGTAAGGTTTTTGTATAATAAAAAGTGCAGAGCTTTGAGGCTCTGCGCTTTATTTTTTTGACGAAATGAGCTCTGCTCCACACATAGAGAAAAAACCAGCGGGGGCTGGGGTCACAAAACGGCAGAGCCCCGCGATCTTAGTCCACTATAACGTTAAGCATATACTCGATAGAATCTTTGAGTGCCACAACGCTCGCGTTGATTATATCACGTGATGCGCCCACGGTCGTCCATGTGTTCTCGCCGTCTGTGCTTTCTATCAGGACGCGGGTTATCGCGGCAGTGCTGTCATTCGATGTGATAACGCGCACTTTGAAATCTATCAGGTGCATTTTCTTAAGCTCGGGATAGAATACCTCAAGCGCTTTTCTAAGAGCTTTGTCTATCGCGTTTACGGGACCCTCGCCTTCGTCCGCGGTGATCTCATACTGGTCGCCGACTTTCACCTTTACAAGAGCGTTGGCTTTCTCGGTGAAAGCAAGTCCGTCAAGACTGTCCATGGAAGAGATTATACGATAATGGTCGATCTCAAAATGCTGCGTGTATTTGCCGAGCTCCTTTCGCACCAGCAGCTCAAAGCTCGCCGCCGCGGCTTCAAACTGATAGCCCTCATATTCGAGCTCTTTCATCTTTTCGGTTATCTGCTTTGTTTCGCTGCTCGATTTGGTGAGCGTTTCATCAAACGCGTGCAGCTTTGAGAGCACCGCCGATCTGCCGGACATTTCGCTGAGAAGGAAATATCTCTTGTTTCCGACGAGCGCGGGGTCGATATGTTCGAATGTGCGGGGATCCTTTGCCACTCCGTCGGCATGCATGCCGCCCTTATGTGCGAAAGCAGAGCTTCCGACATACGGAAGATTCTTCGGCAGGCGAACGTTTGCGATTTCGTTTATGAAGCGCGCGGTCTTTGTGAGAGTAAGGAGGCGCTCCTGACTTACTATGCTGTTGCCGAGCTTTATCTGGAGATCGGGTATAACAGCCGAAAGATCGGCGTTTCCACAGCGTTCGCCCATTCCGGTGAATGTTCCCTGTACATGAGAAGCGCCTGCTTTTACAGCGAAAACAGTATTGGCTACCGCGCAGCCCGTGTCGTTGTGGCAGTGTATGCCTATCGTGATCTTCACAGCCTTCTTTGCGGCCTTTACCGCCTTTGATATCTCATCGGGGAACGATCCGCCGTTGGTGTCGCACAGAACGATAACGGCTGCTCCGGCTTTTTCGGCGGTCTTTATGACTTCGATCGCATAATCGGGGTTGGATCTGTATCCGTCAAAGAAGTGCTCGGCATCGAACAGCACAGTCCTTCCTTTTGAACGCAGATATGTTATCGTCTTGTTTATCATCTTAAGATTTTCTTCAAGTGTTGTTCCGAGTATGACGTCAACGTGGAGATCCCACGCTTTTCCGAACACCGAGATGTACTTTGTTCCCGCTCTGAGCAGAGCTTTTATGCTGTCGTCGTCCTTCGGATCGGTATCCTTTCGGACGGTCGAGCCGAACGCTGCGAGCTTTGCGGTGTCAAAACGCCGCTTTTCCGCTTTTTCGAAAAATTCGGCATCCTTCGGGTTTGAAAACGGGTTTCCTGCTTCTATTATATCTATACCGAATTTATCGAGGCTTTCGGCGATCTTCAGCTTGTCCGAAACAGAAAAGCTTATTCCTTCTCCCTGTGCGCCGTCGCGGAGCGTTGAATCGAGGATCTCTATTTTTTTCATATCAATATTCTCCTCACATGAACAGAGTCTTCTGACCGGTGATCTTGAATATTACCTCAAGTATCAGTATTATCACCGGCTGATGCAGCAGATATATCCAGAGACCGTGTTTTCCGATGACTGTGAGCCCGTGAAAATGTGTGTCATACAGTCCCTTGGGCGCTCTCACGGATTTGAAATATACGCCGAGTGATGCTCCCGCAAAATAAAGGAAAATGAACGGAATGATCGGGAAATAATCTGAGCTGCTGAATGATGAGCTCGGAAATCCCAGCGAGAACATCCAGTTATTTCCGTATATCTGCGAAGGCAGGTCGATCCTGAACAATCCGTCGAAGCCGATATATCCTTGCGGCACGTTAAGCGTGAATGCGTAAAGTATCCCGAAAAGCAGTATGCCTATAAAGCACGGTATGGCTTCGGTATATTTGCCGACAAACCCGTAGATC